>JALZVB010000302.1 GCA_023300835.1 Saprospiraceae bacterium
CAAATCCATCCCCACCCGGAAGATTGATATCCAGCAAGATCAATATCCTCACTTGTATTATTATACAGTTCTATGTACTCAAGATCTTCACCAGGTGTATTATACATGATTTCTGTGATGACTAAGTCTGTTCCTCCATCACCACCTGTAGGCCCACCTCCAGTATCACAAGGTGTGAGCATATATGCATTTACGGGATATGGTTTGTTGGCGTCGCTATTCGTTGGCGTATCGTCTAGGACATTTAATGGGCCGTATATCCAGTTGTTTTCTATAAACTCAACTCCGTCTGGTCCAGTTGCACATTTGCGTTGTATCCATGTTTTATTGTATTCCCAGCTTTCTCCAGTTCCATCTGTATTTCTATCTCCAAATACATCAATGACTACACCATCTTCAAACAGTTCTATCGCATCATCACCATTAAAATTATGGGCACCATTCGTATCGTAATAATCAGCTTGAAAGCCAAAATATTCTAAGAAAGCTGCAGAGTCTTGAGCAACCCATAATCTTGTATCAGCCATTACATTTACTGCAGGAAAATCCCACTCTATGCTATCTGTTCCGCCTCCATTCTGCGCTGCACCGACACCATAAATACTGAGATCAGCTATATCATTAAGTACATAATATTCTGTAGCCTTTACATCAGCACTGGCATGTACGATCCCGACAAGTACCATATCACTGGCTTTAACAGTAGGACTTGATAACTGAGTGTGATCTGTTGTATAGCTGTAAGCTTGTAATGGTTGTGATAGAGTACTTAAAAGTGTGACGAATACAAGTAGGATAGAAAAAAATGAAATACGCATAATGTTGTGGTTGATTAATAAAAGCTGGATTATAAACTGTGATTATAAAACTAAAGATTTATTTGAATTAAGTAGTAATACTATGGCATTGTAAATTGCTGTTTAGGAATGGTAAATAATAAGTACCGTATTTTAACAAGATGATTTTGGGGTATAAAATTGGCTAAAAAGTTAGTGTAGTGATTCATTTGGGACTAAAGTCATCAGGAACTGCAACTTGCTTAATAAACTCTTAAAAGTGTCGCTAACAACTTAGTATCGTACATTTTACACATTATGAAAATATTTAATGTATTTTTATGGTTCAATACGTTTCTCAGGACGTATAATAACAAGTAAACTAAGTAAACTACAAGCAGGAGTATGGCTAAGATATTAATCGTAGATGACGAAAGGTCCATCAGAAGGACATTAAAAGATATTTTGGAAATGGAGAAATACCAGGTCGATGAGGCAGAAGATGGCTTATCGTGTATGGTCAAAGTAAAGCAAGAAAAGTACGATGTCATTATCCTAGATATCAAAATGCCTAAGATGGATGGCATGGATGCTATGGAAAGATTAAGTGACATATGCCCAGATGTACCTGTTATAATGATCAGTGGTCATGGTGATATAGATACGGCAGTAGAAGCTGTTAAAAAAGGCGCATTTGACTTTATTGCTAAACCTCCAGATCTTAATAGATTACTTATCACTGTCAGGAATGCCATGGATAAGGGGACGCTTATCGTACAGAAGAAGACACTGCAGCGGAGAGTAAAGAGAAGTACAGTTCCCAAAATTGTGGGTTCTTCATCTGGAATATCTATGTTGAAACTTACAATAGATAAGGTTGCACCTACGGATGCCCGTGTTCTTGTGCAAGGACCTAACGGAACGGGTAAGGAGCTTGTCGCCAAATGGTTGCACCAGAAAAGTTCAAGAAAATCTGGACCAATAGTAGAAGTAAATTGTGCTGCCATTCCATCAGAATTGATCGAGTCGGTATTGTTTGGACATACCAAGGGATCATTTACAGGAGCCCATAAAGACAAAGCCGGTAAGTTTGAGTTGGCTAATAAAGGGACATTGTTTCTAGATGAGATAGGGGATATGAGTCTTAGTGCACAAGCTAAAGTACTGAGAGCACTTCAAGAAAATAGAATAACAAGAGTAGGAGGCGAGAAGTCTATTCCAGTAGATGTGAGAATTGTTTCGGCAACGAATAAAGATTTGAGATTTGAGATAAGTCAAGGTCGGTTTAGAGAAGACCTTTATCACAGATTGGCTGTAATCGTTATGAAAGTACCTTCTCTCAATGAACGTAAAGATGATATACCTGAACTGGTAGAGCATTTTAATTCCCAAATATGCAAAGAGTATGGAATTCCTACTAAGCACATAGCGGCTAATGCATTGAAAGAATTAACAGATATAAATTGGACAGGTAATATCAGGGAACTGCGTAATGTTGTAGAACGCTTGATTATCCTAAGTCAGGATGATATCTCTAAGAAAGATGTGATGGACTTTGCAGTAGCTGTAAGTAATACGAGGAATAGCTACCAAGAGTTGTTTGAGAAATTTGATTCGTTTTCAGATCTCAAATCATTCCTAGAAAAAGAATTTAATAAGTATAAATCTGCAGTATTGGTATAGTCTTGTTTTAAAATTAAGGTGCTATATATTTCTAATGAAAAGCATAAGCACTCTCTAATGTTAAAGTCTTCTCTAACTATTCTGTATTAATAATAAATAAGATGCCACGTAATTTAAAGCAATGGACTGAAATGAAAGGAGACAATTCTTGGACAATGTTCAAGGTAATTGCCGAGTTTGTTGATGGTTTTGAAAGACTAAATAAAATAGGCCCTTGTGCCGCTATATATGGTTCTGCAAGAACCCAACCTGGAGAAAAGTATTATGAACTCACAGTTGATATTTCTAAAGCTCTTGTAAAAGAAGGATACGGTATCATAAGTGGAGGTGGTCCAGGAATTATGGAAGCTGCCAATAAAGGTGCTCATCTAGAAGGAGGCGTCTCTGTAGGTCTTAATATCGAATTGCCATTTGAGCAAGGCGGAAATAAGTATGTAGATCCTGATAAGCATATCAATCACAGATACTTTTTTGTGAGAAAGGTAATGTTTGTTAAGTATTCTCAAGCACTTATTGTAATGCCTGGTGGTTTCGGGACTTTAGATGAGTTGTTTGAAACAATAACGCTTATCCAAACCAAGAAGATTTCTAGGGTGCCCATTATATTAGTAGGTACTGATTTTTGGGGTGGATTGAGAGAATGGATTCAGAAAACGATGTTAGATAAATTTGGAAACATCTCTCCAGGAGATATGGACCTTATCCCACTTGTAGATAAACCAGAAGAAGTAATAAGTATTATCAATAAATGGTATGGAGAATCAACACAATATAAGTTAGAGCCTAACTATAATCTATAGGTGGGGATTGGCTGAATTTAGATATTGCTAATCATACTTGGGGCTGATTTAGATACTAATTCAAGTGGAGTATCTAAGATCAATAATGCATCTTGAATATGTGATTGCGTTAAACCTATGAGAGGTTTTGTTAAGACCACTCTGTTTTTCAAAACCACAGATATACCATTCAATGATTTATCGTCATCAATAATAACAAAGTCATCAACTTTATCGGTCGAATTAAACCATTTTGTTATCTCTTGGGACCTACTCAATCTGTGCAAGTTATCTGGCAATTTATTCAATCCATTGACTTTTACGCCTCTGAACGAAAAAATACTGATCCACTCGTGTATAGAAAATCTTCCTTTATGAGAGGTTGTAAGTAATATATCTGCGTTACTTTTAGAAATAATCGCATTTAAAGCTATTACTGATTTAGGATTAAATATCGAGAATCCGTCTTCTAAAATAGGTGGTGGACTCCAAGATTTAGCTGGAACCATTACGCCATCTATGTCTAATAATATTAACATAATTTAAAATTAAGCATTATTAAGCTATAATGTTTTCAACTTCTTTTATATCAATTTTATTGAATTTTGCATCTTCTTCATTTAACATTTTAACTTTTGAGGCTGAATCCCAGTCATCACCAACGAATGAAACAATATTCCAACTAAATTCGTTCAAATCACTTGGAGTGGGGTAATTATATTAGACACGATTCCAATATCGATACCTAAAAGAATTGAACTTATGTATCTGTGATGGCCGTCAATAATCAAGTTGTCATCACTCACATGAATGGGTCTGAACCTTATTTTATGTTTCATCTTCTTACAAATCCTAGTAATTATTGGCAGAGATACTTTAGCTTGATTTGGTCTAAAGATATTTTCTTTCTTTTCTAAAATAGACAGTATTAAATCTCTATTTATTTCCATTTCATGTTTTTCCATTTCAATTCAAATGTAGATGATTAAGTGCTTTCGAATACACCTCTTGCTTTTCACCGAGATCCCACAAATATATCTTCAAAGTCTTGACCACCAAAATCTCTGGATATAAAGATGTGAATAGAATCTTGTGTAAAGTTTCCCGTGCCAGAAGTGAATGTAGATGAAAGCTGATCACCTGATAATTGAAGACTAAAATTTGTCCTATCGGAGTTTACGTAATCAAGTGTCGCATCAAATCTTGAGTCGATATTAGAAAACAGTAAGTTGCCTAGAAGTTCTCCAGTTCCATCTCTGTTATCTTGAATTGTAACAGGTATAGTTATATCATCTTTGTTTTGCACTTGATAAATTCTGACCTCAGGTTCCATAACAATTGGTTCGTCAAAATCACAAGAAACGAATAATAAAAGTGCTATTGTAAAAAGTAATGTATATTTCATAATGGTAAGTTTTGAGTTTCGACGACGACTTAGTCAACGAAGTTTCATACTTATCTATATTTAGGGATTACTTAACAATAGGAATTCTATCCTCCTAATTAATCTCTGAAAACCCACCTTACTCCCATGCGTAGTTTCCAATCTTGCTGTGGATGATTCAATACTTGATAATGAACTTCTTGCTCAAAGAAATCTAATATGTTTTCCAGTTTAACAAATATTCTGAAGGATTGGACTTTGAAATTTGCGTAGGTTTCTACATAATGATAGCGGTCATTAGAAGCAGAAGGGACTGCTGGGTAGAAAGCACCGTTGACTGGCATAAATTGAATATTGTCAGAATGTAAAGTGCTATAATATGAAGCGCCTAGTCTTGTGAGTAACTGCTTATTAAACAAGTTGAACTCACCATATAGAGAATGTATCCCATATAATGTGGGCAGATTAAATACATTATCTGTAAAGTTCTGTAAGATAACTGCGTTTTCAATTCCTATAAATCCTAATCTGGTTTTCTGCTCTATTTGTCCTTGAAAATATTCAATACTTCCCTGATTTTGAATAGGGATAGCTAAGGTGTCATAAGAAACAGCTTTGTCTATAATACCAGTCTTAGCCGAAACAGTCAGGTTTGCAGTTTTCCAGTTTATCGCTCCACCAAAACTGAACTCATTGGTCTTACTGAAATTGTTGTCATAGACGAGGGAATCCGTAACTGAAAATTGTTGTTGTATCAGTGAAGGATCATATCTTATAATATCTATGAAACCGTTAAACTGTATATTATCATTAGGTCTAACCTTTAATTGTGAGTTGAGTTGAATGTTTCCGACATTACTCCCTAGCCCTAATTTGCCTTCAGCGAAAACTGATATAGTCCGGGAAGGACTGACTTTTATATTAGAAAAAGCTGTCAAATCGTTAACGGTTAATGTGTTTTGATCTCTCGTATATCGTTGCAAACTATGTTTCAATCCGATAGCAATATCAATTCCTTTTCTATTAAAACTCAGATCAATAGTATTGTCTAACTTATTAAATGACATGAAATACCTGAGCCCTCTAGTATCTACAATGTAAGGTAAGCTATAGACGAGACTATCATTATTAGAGCCTATGGTTTCATCGGCATAATGGAAGCTTCCATGTTCGTATTTTACCTGGTGATGTGCACCATACTTTGTCTTGTATCTGAAGAAGTTGTCAAGTGCATAAGTGAACTGTTCGTGTCTCGTATCTGTTCCAGAAAGCCTTACAGGAATAGAAGCTCGCCTTCTTGAAACAGTATTTGTTGGTCCGCCATTGTGATTTTCATTATTAATATTGGCTAAGAAGCTAAAAAATAAATTATGGTTTTTCTCTGGGTTTTGTTTCCAGAAACCTAAACCTAGATGTGTACTTTTAGTTTCTTGATTTCTGTAATCACCAGTATGATTAACTCTTCTAAAGTCAAGAGATAGATTTACATCATTTGCAAAGTTTCTGCTGAATTTAGCGTCTACAATGAAGTTAGCTTGTCCGTTAATGGGACTAAAAAATAAATTATTGTAAGCTGATTTTAATCTATAGTATTTGAGATCATTCTGTGATAAGTTATAATTGTCATATTGATGAAATCCTACGTCCGTGTTGATGTGATTTCTATGTTTGTAGACAATGTCATATTGAGCTGATCCCAAGTTGCCTGTTGTGAGGGCAGCCTTGTCTATCGTTCTGAATGAGGCAATCTTTTCAAGGTCAATTAACATAGTATCTTGTACAGTTTGACGACGATTGATGTCAGCAAGTGTAAAAGTTGATAGGCCTACAGTATCTACTATTGTCCTATCTAGTTTTATCCCCCCACCGTTATCATCGTCAGATTGCGTTGCCCCTTTTTTTGGCGCAAAGCCACACAAGCATACAATAAGTATAAACTTTAGAATATTATTTGCCAATAATAAGGGCTTTGGTAGAAGATATGTTTTCAGTACTTAGATTTAGATAATAAACTCCACTAGGTAGGTTTACATTGTGTTGCGTCTTAGGCTCTAGTACTTTTATAATCTGTCCATTTTCGTTAAAAAGAGAAATCTGATATTTATGTAGATCTAGATCTGTTGATATTCCAAATTGATCAGCAATAGGATTAGGTGTTATCGTCCAGTCATTTTTAATGGTATCAATGCTTTTTGTAGCTACAGAATTTGCAATACCATCTAACACAAATAGTCCTTCTTGCATATCGGATACGAGAATTATTCCAGATGGAAGAAAAGGATATACTCCCCAACTGCCTTCAAAATTATCTCTAGGTGTAACTGTAGATGTAGGGTAGTGCATCACGCGTATAATATTCTCAGGATCTTCTATATCCCATACCTGCAGACCATCATAGTAATATGAACTGTACAGATAATTACCTGCAACAACTTGATTATGCGGAATAGAAAAATTATGACTTGCACTAGCATCTATTGTATCTAATAGTTTAATGTCTGGCAAGTCTGTCATGTCAAACACCTTGATATCCCTACCATGATTTTCATCAGCCATAAAATATGTTTCTCCATCTTCTGATAACCATCCAGAGTGATTGTATCCTGACTGTGGGTAATCTGAGCTTCCTAGAGAAACGATATTTACAGGATTAACAGGGTCCGTAAAGTCAGCCATTATAAAACCACCTGGACCACAGTTAAGATAAGCTGTATCATTCTTTACATAAGCATCATGTACTTGAGTGAACCTAAAGTTACCGATCTCCCTGAAATCACTAATAATAACGGGTTGTGTTGGATCCGATATATCAAATAACCTAAGTGGTGAAAAACTCACGTTATCTCCATCTGAGATGCAACTATACATAATGGCAGAACTGCTATCAATAAATATATTATGAGACCGACGTATAAACTCTTTAGAATCATAAACAATGGACACGGAATCTGGCAGAAACGACATATCCATAACCTGGAGAGTCGACTGTGCACCTTCGTCCGCAACACCATACAAAAAGCCATTATAATCATGGAAATCTCTATGGATAATAGCACCACCCTGTGTCTTTCCTGCAACACGATATACTTCTGTGATATCTGATGGATCGGATACATCAAAAAAGTGGGTACCAAAAGTAGTACCTAGAACAGCATATTCTATATTATTGACAACAACTCCCCATACTTCGTTATATGTATTATTAAAAGCATTAGAACCTACAAGAGTACTATCACTCCACGTACTTAGCAATGTACCTTGTGTTACTTGAGCACTCATACAAGCCGCTGATAGTATAGTTATAACAGTGATTATGTTTTTGATTCTAGTCATTTTCTAGTTGTTTATCTAGTGGAATGCTAATATAAGTGATTGCGCTTATTTATGCTGTGAGACAGTGTTATTATTACCTGTCACAGGCAAGATATGCGCCCTGACGACCGTTTTAACCTACAGTAAAACGATATATCGCACAATCTCCTTATTTTGTAGACATTATTAAAAAATATAATATATAGAAATTGAAGTCTATGAAACTCAAAAAAGTACATGCGCTGGAAAAAGCGGCAGAGGAAGTCTGGATTGTTTCACCAGATTTACACTACGATACAGAAAATGATACATTTAGAAATATCGTAAAACATAACTTACACAAAGGGAAAAAGTACAGGTATATCGTTCCTGCTACCACTTCGGTTAACAAGCATATTACCAAGTACCAGAAAGACCAAACGATCCCTAAAGATCTTACAAATGAAATGTTCTTAATCTTGCCAGAATCTGAGTTTAATCCATTCCTTAACGAATTAGCGATATATAATCCCAACACTAAGACACCTACAGCATGTCTATCTGTGTGGAAGGACGCTAATACAGATGATGAAGTGATCCAAGTAGATACAGAAATGACTTTAACGCTGATAAAAAAGTTTAAGTCAGTATGGAAGAAATATAAAAGAACTACGCCATAATAACTTTCTCTTTATGCATAAGTGATAAGAACAAATATGGTAGATATGCCATTCGTGAGACTGAATAAACATTTTTATGGGTCTTCCGAATGGTGTATTTTCAAAAAATAAAATATAGAACTATGAAATCATATAGAATTATTACTCTCTTAGTTGTCTTGCTTTTTTTATTCACTTCTTGCGGAGATCAAGAAGTTTGTTGTTTTATACCGCCCGTGGAAGAAACACCTGTTGAAGAAACGCCTCTAGATCCTCGTCTAGAATTCATAGGTATCTACGATTGTGACAAAAGTACCAATAGTGATTTTCAATTCTCACAGCAGATAGAAGTCTTTGTTCAGCTTGATTCTCTCAACGAGGAGAACATTTCTATTAACGGGATTCTTGTACCTATAGATTCTACAGGTGTATTCGGTCCTGATTTTATTAATAATTTATCTACAAACTATTTTGTTGAGTTTAAAGGCGACTCTATCAGAATTGAAAATTTTGGGTCTATCCCCAATGGAATCGTAGCCCCTTGTTTTATAAGAGGTGTCAGAAGGTAATGTCAGTTTAATCTTAAAATTGCCTGAGAAATCTAAGGGACAATTAATATTTAATTGACTGGGCACTAGTTTGCTAACTTAAGAAGTTGAAGTAAGAGGAAATAGTGTTACAACGCTTAAATTTATAAAAACATTTTGAATGAGATTATTATTCAATTTCAACGTCGTTTATTTCTTACTTTCTGTGTCAGTATATTCTCAATCTTATCAACCAGATACGACCTCTTTGGACCCCAAATTTTCTATTGGTGCAAAATACAGTATGCTGCATCTGACAGGAAATGTACAAGGTAGAATAGCGTTTAGTCAACCAAGGCAAACCATCTTGATTAGTAGTAAGGGTAATTCTGATCCCGGTATTTTTATGGCTACTGAATCTAGATATAGAGGACGGAAGAACCTTTATAGACAATTAGAGCTAGGGTTTACAACTTTTAGTGGGGAAATTGAATATAAAAAAGTGGGAGGAAGTTCTATCGGAATCAATGGAGAATCGTTTGAACGACAGTTTTATAGAGACATAACTTTTCGGAGTTTCATTTTTATTCTAACTACTTAGTCAAGACATTTGTCAAAAAAATATTTTCAGTTTCATTCGGTTCTCAAATATCAGGTCGCATAAGAAATGCAATTATTAAAGGG
>JALZVB010000303.1 GCA_023300835.1 Saprospiraceae bacterium
TATAGCGGCAATAGGCAACAGTAAAAAAAATATCCCTGGATAGATAGGATTGACATTCATAAAACTTAATAATTCTCCTATCGTCATATCCTTCTATTTTACTGTTAATCTATATGTACCATCAAGAATTATAAATTCATCATAAGTTGAACTGGATCTTCTAGCAATTCTTTTACCTTAACTAAGAATGTAACAGAGGTACTTCCGTCTATAACTCTATGGTCATACGACATGGCGAGATACATCATGGGCCTGATAACCACTTCCCCATTAACAGCGATAGGTCGTTGTATAATATTATGCATACCTAGAATGGCTGATTGTGGCTTATTGAGTATAGGTGTACTGAGCATAGAACCAAATACACCTCCATTAGTGATAGAGAACGTCCCACCAGACATTTCGTCTAGCGTTAATTTTCCTTCTCTTGCTTTTACAGCTAGACCTTTGATGGTCTGTTCTACTTCTGCAAATGTCAATGACTCCACATTCTTTACAGGTGGTACGACTAATCCTGTAGGTGTTGAGATCGCTATTGAGATATCTACATAGTCATGATAAATAAGATGGTCGTTTCCTTCTAGTGTGGCATTGACAGATGGCATCTCCATAAGTACTTGTGCACAAGCCTTGGAGAATATGGACATAAATCCTAGCTTGATGCCATTCTTCTCTACAAATTTTTCTTGGTACTTTTTTCTAAGTGCAAAAATTGCCGACATATCCGCTTCATTGAATGTCGTCAACATCGCTGAGTTATTCTTGGCATCAACCAGACGAGAAGCTATTGTTCTTCTCATTCTACTCATCTTCTCCTTACGATCATTTCTGCTGAATGCTACCCTAGGTGCAGGTATAGATACTGCTGGTGTTGATGTTGCGGCAGATGCTGGTTGGTTCTGGCTAGTTGCCGCGGCATCTGATTTAGTTATTCTGCCATCTTTTCCAGTTCCTGTTATTGAAGAAGGGTCAACATTTTTTTCTCTTAATATTTTGGCTGCAGCTGGCGATGGATGTCCCGTCGCATGATTAGTAACCGCTGCTGTTGCAGTTGGTGCAGCCGTCTCTGTTGCTGTTGCTGCTGCCTTTGGTGCGGCTTTGGCTGCTGGCTTAGCGGCACTGGTATCAATCTTAGCTACTAAGGCGCCTATTTCTAAATCATCTCCCTCAGCCGCTACATATGTTAATGTACCTGCCGCTTCTGCGGGAAACTCTAATGTTGCTTTGTCTGACTCAAACTCACATATGGGTTCATCTAATTCTACATAATCTCCGTCGGCTTTTAACCACTGTGATAATGTTACTTCTGTTATTGACTCCCCTATTGCAGGGACTTTCATTTCGACAAAACTCATAGGATTGAAATTTTATATAGTTATATCTCAAAATTATGGAATAATAAGGATATGTATGGCATATTATTAGAGTAGACTAAAAATTAATTTAGATAAGTCTAAATTACACAATGTCTAATGGGGTCTTTGGTTTAGTTAATTGCTTTAATCTGGAAATTAGCTATGAGCTCGTCCTTAATATTTCTCTATGCTAATCCGGCTATAGTTACAATAAAATGGCTAATGTCGGAATAAATAAAAGTGGTTTAGTTTTTGAAATAAAATAGTGTGAATTTCATTTGTAGGTTACGAGCCGAAGTCTATTAAAATAAATCATAGTGTTTTAAATACACTAAGTGCGAATTGTGTTAGATTTGTTATCTTACATTTAGTTTTAATATGTTGGTTCCTAAGAACCGTCTAATCTACATTCGATTTATTCTATTTATTATTTAGAAAACCATAACAAAAAACATATGAGTTTATTCAGAAAAGGTGTTCTCCATGGTGATGAAGTATCTGCTTTACTTAATCATGCCAAAGAGAATCAATATGCGATTCCTGCTGTAAATGTAGTAGGTACGGATAGTGTTAATGCTTGTTTAGAAACGGCTAGAGATCTTAACTCTCCTATTATCATCCAATTCTCTAATGGCGGCTGTACGTTTTTTGCAGGTAAAGGCTTAGATAATAAAGATCAGAAAGCGGCAATTCTAGGTGGTATTTCTGGTGCTCAGCATGTACATGCTATGGCTGAAGCTTATGGTGTTACTGTGATATTACATACTGATCACTGTGCCAAGAAGTTATTACCATGGATAACAGGATTACTAGAAGCGAGTGAAAAGCATTTTGCTAAAACTGGTTCTCCGCTATACTCTTCTCACATGTTAGATCTATCTGAAGAGCCCATCGAAGAAAACTTAGATATCTGTGTTGAATATTTTGAGCGATTCCATAAAGTAGGCATTACCCTAGAAATGGAGTTAGGTGTTACAGGTGGAGAAGAAGATGGTGTAGATAATACAGATGTAGATAGTTCTAAGTTATATACTCAGCCTGAAGAAGTGGCTTATGCTTATAAGCGTTTGTCAGCTATCAGTCCATTGTTTACTGTAGCAGCAGCTTTTGGAAATGTCCACGGTGTATACAAGCCAGGTAATGTTGAGTTAAAGCCTGTGATATTGAAAAACTCTCAAGACCACGTCAAGAGAGAATTTAACCTAGCGGAAGATAAGCCTATCAATTTTGTATTTCATGGTGGATCAGGATCTTCTCCTGCAGATATAAAAGAAGCGATAGGTTACGGTGCTGTCAAAATGAATATCGATACAGATCTCCAATGGGCTTTCTGGGATGGTGTAAGAGAATATTATACCCCTCTTACGGATTACATGCAAGCGCAAATCGGTAATCCAGATGGCGAAGAAAAACCTAATAAGAAATATTATGACCCTAGAAAATGGTTAAGAGCAGGAGAAATCTCTTTCGGCAAACGATTGAAAAAAGCATTCGAAGATCTTAAGATCGGAAGAGCAC
>JALZVB010000304.1 GCA_023300835.1 Saprospiraceae bacterium
AACTATAACCCTACCTGGGCTTCTCTTAACTTGAATTTTATTGAAAGTAATAATAAGTGAGTTCTTAAAAACTTAAAATGCAATATACGAGACTGGAGATCTTTCCACTACTGCGTCGGTCGATATAAAAAGCAATAAAAATGACTGTCTAGATAATTACAACAAGCTCCGTTCATAGAATATACCTATGCGACTGGGTAGACATAACTTGATCCAGATCACATCAGCAATAAGTAAATATCCAGCTTTTTCATCTCGACCAAAGTGGAGAGATCCTCCGTCTCGTATCGACAACTTTACGTATTATGTACTAAATATTTTCTAAACTTAATTTTTATTGAAAGTAATGATTGAATCATAAAAACTTAAAATGCAATATACGAGACTGGAGATCTCTCCACTCCTGCGTCGGTCGACATGAAAAAGAAATAAAAATGACTGCCCAGATAAGTAATAGACAATATCTAAAATAACCACTCTCCCCCATCCCACAAATAATCAAGATAATCACAGAATCATTCTAATCATGGCTCAGACAATAGCTGTTGCACAAGGGGCGAAACGTCAGAACCTTGATTTACAAGATCATAAGATTGTCAGGATTATTGTCTAGTAAGCATTTACAATCCACGTTTTTTTTGCGAAAGTCGTACTTTAAAAGAACCACGCTTACACGTCTCTCAAGAAATCATGATAATCCAAAAGTCCTTTTTAATCAAGCTACAGACAATTAGCTATGCATGCAAACTTTCATTCAATTCAATAAGCTTTGTATTAGGTCTAGCAGTCAGTTTTCCTGATTGAGAATCTAGGATATATAACAAGTAACTTCTGCCGTTGAGCTCATGGCCTTTTACGATATTTTCGCCTTCTGGTACGATCTTATTATTTATATCTACTGGTTTACGTTCGGCGTTATAGAGTGAGATTTTAGCGGAAGCGGTTACATAAGCACCTGCGGCTATTGTGCAGCCATCACCTAGTGAGATACCTGTTCCTGCATTTGCGCCAAGCAAGCATTTTTCACCTATAGAAATAACGTTTTTGTTACCACCTGATAGCGTTCCCATTATGGAAGCGCCACCGCCTATATCAGAATTTTTGCCTACAACCACACCTGCAGAGATACGACCTTCTACCATTGCTGAACCCAGTGTACCTGCATTGAAGTTAATAAAACCTGCTGGCATAACCGTCGTACCGCTACTTAAGTGTGCCCCTAGTCTTACCTTGGCGCCTGCTACAATTCTTACGCCTGTGGGTACATGGAAGTTAACCATGTAAGGGAATTTATCTACGTGACTAACGACTAGTTCTTCACCTTTGAATGTCCATTTTATCTTTTCTGCGGAGAGGTTTTCTGGTAAAATAGGACCTTTATTAGTCCATGCGATATTATTCATTTTACCGAATATGCCTGCACAGTTGATACCATGTGGCTTGACAAGTAATTGACTTAGACACTGGGTTTTGAAATATCCTTCTTCGACATCAGCTACAGGTTGGTCTTTGTCAAAAAGGAAATATACGATGACATCTAATTTATGATAAGCCTCGACTTCTTGACATTGATTTACAAATGCTTTGAGTAAGTCAATATTGGGATGATCTTTTCCATCACCTTCAAATGCAGCAAATTTGCTTAAGCAAGAGGCCAACATGGATTTATCTAATACTCGAAAACCATTATTTGATCCGTTATAAGAAACCTCTGATTGTATTACGGCTGCCGTTCCATATGCTGCCTCATAATTTATCTGAGGAAAGAAAACTTCTAGTGTTTTATCACCCTTAGTTTTCCTGAGACCCAAACCAAATGCTAAAGGTCTTTGATAATCTGCTTTGGCTTCTATCTGAGAAACATATTCTTTGAACGCGGCAACTGTATTCATGGACGGTTTATTTTGCTGCGAAAATAGTAGGATTTACGGTAACTCTACTGTTGAAATATCTTGATTTTAAATTTTATTTCTAACAACCATTATCATCCCTAACATTGCCTCGCCGACTGGCTTTCATTTTTGTCTTGAAACAAAAACAAAACAAAAAACTCAAGGCTGTTTTCATTTCTTAACGGCTACTGAAATTCAAATTCCTAAACAAGCGCAAACTCGCCTTTGGCTCAAACATGCCATTGTTTTTAACGGAATTAAAATCTCCTTCTCCTAAAATGAAAAATGCCAATAGTAAAGACTTCCTTAATTAAACAGCACCTTGCTACTTCCCTCCTATCAGGGGCACAATCTCAAGATCGAAAATCAATGGAGAATTTGCAGGAATCAACCCAGGATAACCTTTCTCGCCATAAGCCAATCTGGAAGGAATAAGAAGTTGTGCTTCAGTGCCTGTGTTCATAAACTTTAGCGCTTCATTCCAGCCTGGAATCATCTGTCCTACATTGAAAGTTAATGGTTTGTTTCTTTTATAACTTGAGTCAAATATTTTCCCATCTAAAGTATATCCCTTGTAATGGGCCTTGCAGGGTTGACCTGCTGAATAAGGCGCTCCAGTTCCTTCTTTATGTATTAGATA
>JALZVB010000305.1 GCA_023300835.1 Saprospiraceae bacterium
AACGTTCTATTTCCCACAAAGCGCCATTAACAAAGCCAGCATGTATTACAAATCCACAGGTGAATTTATCTGGATGTGATCTCTGTACATCTGCATTAAAATCATTCTGGAAACGCAGTACTTTTTTCATCTCTTCGTACCTCAGCCCATTTCCATATAGTTGAGACAAGTTAAGTACTACGGCATGGTCAATATTATTCTTGTCCATCCATTCGATTTTTTCATTGAGAAAAAAGCTGGAATCCGTTACTGGTCTTTTCCACCCTTTCTGCAACATATGCTTTCTATCTGAGTCCACCCAGAAGATTTCTTTATCCTTCATAAATGCTGGTATCTGCTCAGGATAAGGGAGAAGATGTGAATGGCCGTTAATACGCATATTGCAATGAGTTAGATTGGCGATAAATATAGTAAAACAAATGGATGAATAGCTGTATCTTATATTTATCAAGACAATACTTGAATTATTACTAATTACCTAATGTTAAAAAATTATACTCTGAGTATAGTTTCTAAAATTGCTCTAATTTTGTATTATGAAGTATGATTGTCTAATTGTAGAAGGAGGAGGATTCAAAACAGCATTTACAGCTGGTATATTAGATGCCTTTATTACGCATAACTATTTTCCATTTTCTACACTGATAGGTAATTCGGGAGGCTCAGTGGCCTTGTCTTATTTTCTAAGTGGGCAATATCGTTTCTGTATCAAAGCCATGAACGTATTAGCCAAAGACAAACAATTTGCCAATTACAGAAGAACGTTCAGTAAAAAAGGGTATCTGGACATTGATTACATATCAACAGTTGCGCATGAGAAAGTACCATTTAATGTTGCGGATGCAGTTAAAAAAATAAAAGGATTAAATGTTGTTTTTGTAGCGACAGATAGGAAAAAAGGTACGGCGGAGTATCTAATACCCAACAAAAAGGATTGGATACAAATGGTTGTCGCTTCTTCTACACTTCCATTTGCAACTAAAGGTGTTCACAAACTGAATGGTCGATCTTACTTTGATGGTGGATGGAGTGATCCACTTCCTGTAGAATGGGCTTATAAAAATGGTTGCAAAAACATACTTGTATTGCGTACTATTCCAGAAGACAATAAAGTCACTCAGAGCTGGGTAGATTACTTTGGGTCATATTATTTCCAGTCAACACCGAAGCTTGCTAAGACATTTGAATCTGCATTTGATGTGTATAATAAAACTTTAGATTTTATTAAGAATGCGCCATCAGATCTTAATGTCACTCAGATATCACCTAAACGAAATTTAAATAGTGGGACTTACTCTTATTCTAAAAAGACACTGTTGTCTGACTATCGATATGGTTTGGATAAGGGGATGTTACATCTGAATAGGAGATAGCGTTAAACTTTTAAACATCTTAAAAGACGACTATAGAAAATATACTATTAACAACTGAATTATGATTGTATCCTAATAGTCTATAAATTTTGAGTAGATTTTCATTCTCTACTTATTTACATAATAATCACAACCTTCCCCATCACTTTCCTATTCATCATTTCTTCTAATGCTACTGGTGATAGTTCTAAAGGATAACGCTTATAGATGTGAGGTTTTATTTTTCCTTCAGCATACCATTGCATAATCTGCATACTGTTACTTAGATTTTTTTCTGGATTCTCTTTAGTGAATCTGCCCCAGAAGACACCTCTTAAGTCAGCGCCTTTTAGTAGCGGAAGATTGAGTGGGATTTTAGGAATTTCACCAGTTGCGAATCCAACGACCAGATACCTGCCAGCCCAAGCCATTGCTCTAAAGGCAGACTCGGTGTATGAGCCACCTACTGGATCATATATAACATTGGCCCCTTTACCATCTGTCAATTCCTTGATTCTGGTCTTTAGATCTTCTTGTGTATAGTTTATAGTTTCTGCAGCGCCATATTGTTTGCATAGCTCAAGTTTCTCTGATGTGGAAGCCGCTGCAATTACTCTGGCTCCTATTTTATTACCAATATCTACGGCTGCTAATCCAACACCACCAGCTGCACCTAAGACTACTAATGTGTCGCCAGGTTTTAATTCGCCTCGATCTTTCAGTGCATGTAAAGATGTTCCATAAGCATATAGAAATGATGCAGCAATATCAAAATCCATTCCTGTGGGTTTAGGAAATATCATCTTGCTATGTGCGACAACTTCTTCTGCCATTCCTCCATACGGCACTACTCCAAACACCTCGTCACCTAATTTAAGATGCTTTACATCTGCACCTACTTCTTTTACTATCCCAGAGATATCACTACCCGGCGAAAAAGGCAATTCCGGTCTCATCTGATATTTACCTTGTATAATAAGTGTATCCGGGAAATTAATGGCGCAAGCTTTTACAGTAATGACGACTTCTTTTGGGCCAGGCATAGGACTTTCTACCTCTTTGTAAATGAGGTCTCCTGGCAGTCCTAATTTTTCACATACTATTGCTTTCATACTCTATTTCTTTTTTCTATCAGACACCTTCATAGTAATCATCGCCTTAACAACTTCTAGGCCTTCTAAATCTTTGACAGAAACATGACACAAAGCTTCAGTGCATGTCTCCCAATCAACTTCACTCAGATCACAAGTCGCTGTCAGGTTTGTCTTAGCTTTATGCTTATATGCGACTTCCATTCCGATTGGTATCCAACGCCTATGTTTAGGAATAGAGGCTTCCATACTAATACCTGCGGCAAACTCACATAGATTGCAAGACGCAATTGCATGTACCGTTCCTAAGTGGTTATGCACTGAGCGACGCTTTTTCATTGAGACCTTAATATAGTTAGACTTGAGTTCTATTATTCTGGGATCTATTGTTGTAAAGTAGGGTGCCATTCTCGCTATGGATTTTGAGAATAATATTTGTCCGAAAGGAAATTTTGAGAATTTGTTTTGGAGTTTAAGGACCTTATTCATTGTTGTGCTTTAAGTATAAAACAAGTGTCATTGTCATATTAAACATCTTGCGCCTTATTTTTTTTATTGAAACTCTTGGCATTTGCCTGCCAGCAGGGCTTTCATTTTTTTCATTGAAAAAAAAACGAAACAAAAAATTCTAGGCTATACCTATTTCTTAACGCCAATCCGACTGTTGATAGCTAAACATCTGCAAACTCCTCCCAATGGGTCGTCAAACAAGCATCTGTTTTTTACGCTATCAAAAATCTCCTTGGCTAAAATAGCTAAGGCCGATTAAATAAATCGTTCTTCGGTCCAAAAACTTATGGTGATAAGAAGTTCAATTTAATTTTCAATTATTTTCAGAACCAACTTCCCTCTTTTTTGTCCATTGAACAATCGCTCGAATGTAGGAAAGAAATTTTCTATGCCTTCGTATATATCTTCTTCAGTTTTTAATTTTCCTTGCATCATCCATTGCCCCATTTGCATACCTGCTTCCTTATATCTGTTGGCATAATCAAATACAACCATCCCTTGCATTGTTGCGCGATTAACAAGTAAAGATAGATAGTTTTTAGGACCTTGAATATGCGTGGTCGCATTATACTGAGAAATGGCTCCACATATAACAACTCTTGCATGCATTCTTAATCTGGCTAATGCCGCATCAAGAATATCGCCACCTACATTATCAAAATATACGTCGATCCCCTTAGGACAATGTGTCTTGATACCAGCAGATATTTTTTCGTTCTTGTAGTCGATACAAGCATCAAATCCTAGTTCTTCAACTACATATTTACACTTTTCAGGGCCACCTGCAATTCCAATTACTGTACAGCCTTTTATTTTTGCAATTTGTCCCACAATGCTACCGACAGCTCCTGCGGCACCTGAGACAAGAACAACTTCTCCTTCTTTTATTTTTCCTACTTCTAATATCCCAAAATAAGCTGTCATACCAGGCATTCCTAGTGCACCTATATACTTGGTCATAGGCGCCAGTGAAGTATCTACTTTGAAATGTCCTTCTCCATCGGTTATAAAATATTGTTGTACTCCACCCCAACCTGTTAATATATCTCCAACTTTAAATTTGGCTTCAGCTCCCGCTTTTATCACCTCTCCTATTGTACCTGCTCTCATCACTTCATCTATCGCAACAGGGGGAATATATGATTTGGCATCATTCAACCAACCGCGCATAGCTGGATCGAGAGAAATATAATGGGTCTTAACCAAAACTTGATTATCTGCGACATCTGGAATTGTGTTTGATTGTAATTCCCAGGTATCTGCAGTCGGCATGCCTATGGGTCTCTTTTTGAGTATAACTTGTTTGTTCATTATTGTTGATTATAATTATAAAGATAAACCGCCATCCATCGTAATGGCTTGTCCTGTAATGAAACTTGTTTTGTCTGAAGCTAACCAAAATATCGAATGTGCAATTTCTTCAGGTTGTCCAAATCTATTCATTGGAATATACTTAAGGAATCTGTCATGTAATGATGGGTCCGAATTTAATACATCATTAAACAATTTTGTTCTTGTGTAACCTGGACATACGCAATTGATTCTGATGTTAAGGCTTGCATATTCTAGAGCGGCAGATTTAGTCATTCCAACTACAGCAAATTTGCTGGCTGAGTATCCTATATTAAAACCAGATGCTTTCAACCCAGCTAATGAAGCTACGTTAACTATATTTCCGTGACCTTGTTCTAACATATGTTTAAGGGCATATTTCATACAATAGAAAACACCACTTTGATTGACCTTAATAACCTTATCCCAATCTTCTAAAGAATGATCAGCCGTACGTGCCATTTCTTTACTGGCTATTCCTGCATTGTTTACAATAATATCAATAGCTCCACAATCCTTATAGATAAGTTTTAATACATTTTCAACTAAGACTGGATCTGTTACATCCAATCTATAGGATACGGCTTCACCTCCATTATCAATAATGTTTTCTTTCACTTTACTGGCGGATAGTTCATCAATTTCACATAGCACAACTTTGTAACCTTCCATACCAAAGAGATAAGCTGTAGCCTCTCCAATTCCCGATCCTGCACCTGTCACTACAACGACCTTTTTTCTTTCTATCATCCTTTAATTTGACTTTAACCCCCTTTATAATTTTAGAATATTATTATTCAAATAAATTTTCTATTCTGTTTTTTAATATCGCTTGTTTTGCCATCTGACAAAGAAATTCACAGGCCTCATCGAGCTTAGCGAATTTTTCATTTTGCGTTAATCCTTTTTCGTATCTGTAATAGATTTGCTGCGCAATAACAGCTATTTTAAACAATCCATATACATAATAGAAAACCAAGTTATCAACCGGTCTTCCAGAAAGGTTACTATATGATTCTACAATATCACTTCTAGATGGGTTACCTGGCAACATTGTCGGTGAAGGGATTCCACGCAATACCATAGGTCCATCTGAGGCCATTGTCCAATAAGCCAATGAAGTTCCTAGGTCCATAAGTGGATCGCCTAACGTACACATTTCCCAATCTAGGACAGCATGAATTTTAGACCAATCATCTTGATCAAATAAGACATTGTCATATTTGTAATCATTATGTATCAGGCTATGATCATATTCCAATGGCTGATTTTCTGCCATCCATTCTATAACATAGTTTGCTTCAGGTATTTCTCTAGTGGCTGCCTTATAATATTGTTTTCCCCAATTAGTAACTTGTCTGTTTACATAGCCTACTGGCCTTCCTAAACTTTCTAACCCAGCTTCCTTATAATCAACATTATGTAGATCAACATAAGTAGACAACCAAGTCTCTGATATTAATTTGAACTCACTTTCATGAATTGAATGTTTTTTGGCTGCAGCCAAATTTAAAGCAACTCCTTCTACTTTTTCCATTAAGTAAAATGGAACACCTAAAGTACCTCCTGTAGGTTCAAATGCTAAGGTCTTTGGTGCTTTTGAAAAATAAGGATTCAATTGACTCAAGACTTGATATTCTCTTCCCATATCATGCCCACGTTTGATCGCCCCTACTGGTGGTCTGCGCAGAACACATTCTTTATTTTCAAACTTTAATAAATAAGTAAGGTTGGAAAAACCATTAGAAAATTGTGAAATCTCTAATGAACTCATATTGTCGCTGATTACTTCATTCTTGAATAGAAACGCTTTAAGCTTTAGACTATCCAGTTCTTCACCATTTCTTACCTCATTAACCATTCAAAAATTGTTTGAAAGAATTTCCAATAATAATAGGCAATTATAAACTCGTGGCCTAAGTGTTTGTTGCATTTTCTTTACTTTGAGTAAAATTCAAGGATTTATGGTAAATATGTTTGACCTAACAAATAAGGTAGCCATTGTAACTGGTGC
>JALZVB010000306.1 GCA_023300835.1 Saprospiraceae bacterium
ATAGCTTAGCTATCACGAGGCTTTTTAACGAAGTGCTATCGCAAAATAGCCAGTCACAAATTAGGTACATTATTTTTTAGTCATTTCTAAGGCAACAATTGTCTGAAAATTGTGATCTATAGTATAACAGCGTCACATTTACTATAATATATATGTTGAACCAGACAGTATGCACATAATAATAAAGTGTACTTCTAAGAAAAAGGGGAAAACATACTAACTTTAGTATCATTGAGGAAATAGAAATATAATTCATATTCCTTAAAGTTTTAATCATTAATACAGCTACAGTGGAGATTTTTAAATATATACTTGTTGCCTTTCTCCTTTCGTTGACCTCATTATGCTATTCCCAACTTCAGCATTTTTCAGACTATGTCCATAATCCATTAGCGTTATCAGCTACACAGATAGGACAGTTCTCGGGTACAATAAGAGTAGGCGGATCTATAAGAGAACAATTCAAGGCATTTATATTTGAGCCTTTTCAGACGCAGTCAGTTTATATTGATAGTCCTATTACGGCTGGTTTTAATAAAAAACACTGGGTAGGCCTAGGTGTTCAATTGAGCCAAGATCAAGCAGGTGATCTCAGTCGTCAACAATCCAATTTTACGATAGGAACAGCTTATCACATAGGACTTAATGATGAAATGGATAAGGTTCTAAGCTTCGGAGCACAATATCGGTTAACTTCTACGAGCTTTGATGGGACTCCTGTCACAGAGAACTCCATTAATAATCTTACTGATCCAGATATAAACAATTTGCTAGCAGCTACACCGAGCTACAATAATTTTAATACGGCAATATCATATAAAAGCAGCTGGAGTAATACGACAGACGTGGAAACAGGAATAGCAGTCAACAACATCACTAAAAGCAGATTCGAGGTACTTGATAGCCTTAATAAAAATAACGCTGAACCCTTAAGGTATCATGCTTATATGAAAATGAATAAGCAGTTGACTGATAACTTTATGTTACAGCCTACAATTGTATATCAGCGTGCAGATCAGTTTACTTCTAATATTATGATCCTATTAGGCGGAGAAGTAATAATGAAAGAAAATAGTCACATTAAGTTAAATGGTCAGATAGGTTATCGCTTATCAGACGCCTTGATATTTTCTTTGGGTGGTAAGTATAAAGATTGGTCAGCCCGTGCTTCTTACGATGTAACGGTTTCCAGTGCGCAAGCTTATAATGGGGGCCGGGGAGCATTTGAATTGGGTCTATTTAAGATATTTAAGATCTATCCTAAACCTGTCAGACCAGGAAACACAGAGGAACCTAAGAAAAACGGAAAAAATAACCATAAATACGACCTTATAGAATTGTGTCCTCGATTATAATAAACAGGTATTTACCTTAATAAATATGAAACAACAGCCATTAGAAAAAATCATAAGTATTATAATATTAGCCACTGTGCTCTGCAATGGTTCACTATGGAGTCAAGAAGGACTCCGATATCTAGACCGCAGTCTTCCTTGTCTCGAACGGAATTTTAACCTACAGGTTATTATGCCAGTAGATTCATTGTCAGGAGAACCACTGGTCAGCCAATTAGAAATCAATAATGTTCTCGAGCAGAGCAGTAGCTACTTTGAGCCTATATGCTTGTCCTTTACATCATGTAGTTATAATCAGATAAATAATTACGGATTTAATACAATAGAAAACTTTAGTAGGGTTGAGGAGATGGGTGCATTGTATAGTTTTCCCAGGCGGATTACAGTTCTTTTTGTAAATGAGATCGACGGTGATGACTGTGGGTTTAGTTATTATGACGGGTTTCAGACAACGGATGAGGCACAGATATTTATTGAAATCAGCTGTGACGATGGCATGGCGGAGCAGATGGCACACCACATGGGCAACCTATTAGGATTATTAGGTACCAATGCGGGACTCGCAGAAGAACTGGTAGATGGCTCCAACTGCGCTATAGCAGGCGACCTTATCTGTGATACACCAGCCGATCCTTATGGGGCAGTGAGAGATACCATTCTCAATATGTGGGTAGAAGCACCTAAATCAGAAATATATGAAAAAGATTGTGAGTTTATCTGGGAGACACAAGATGTAAATGGCGAATACTTTACCCCGTCGGTATGCAATATTATGTCTCCATATCCTTGCAAGAGCTACTTCACTTACGATCAATTTGTAAGGATGTTAAACAATTATAATAGATCACCTATCAAACAATATTAGAATGTACAAGAACTTATATAATATAGTTATAGGCAGATTATGGGTACTCATCCTTTTGACTTTAAGTCAAATTCAAGTTGCCTCAGGTCAAACAGCAGATAAAAACAGAGGCTGTATTCCACTTAATGTACAGTTTGATGCGCCGGATGCTTCAGAATATCTTTGGGACTTCGGTGATGGAACCAGTTCCAACAAGAAGGAACCAGAGCATGTTTTTACAACGGCAGGAACCTTCGATGTTAAATTGTATAGTGATGCTAGCCAAAGCAGCTTGATAGGTACATTGACTATAATAGTATACCCTGATCTTAAGATAGAAATTCAATCAGATAAAGATGGCGGTTGTAATCCGACTGTGGTAAACTTCGTCCAACAGATAGAAAAGAATAACGATATTCTTATCACGGGTTACCTATGGGCTTTTGGAGAAGGTGGGAGCTCTACAGCGCCTAATCCAGAATACACTTATATAAGTCAAGGACTTTTTGATGTGTCATTGGCGGTAGAAACAAACTTTACTGAATGTAACAAGACGATTATTGTAGAGGATATGATCTTCATCAATGAGGTCCGACCAGAATTCAGACTAGATAAGTCAACTTCTTGCGTATCTCCGGCAACCTTTATAATTACTAACACATCGGAAAATCTACCAGGATTCACTTATGAATGGGATCTAGGTAATGGAGATAGTTTTTCTGGGTATGATCCTGGAAATGTTACATACACGGGATTTGGGGTATACAAGATAACGTTGACAATGACGTCGCCAGATGGATGTATTACGGAAGGTGTAAGAAATGTCAAACTAGGACCGCCAACGATAGAGGTCGACCTCCAGAAATCCAATTGCAAAGAGATGGTCATGAAACTAGAAAACAACACATTGGCATCTGTGCATATTTGGGATTTTGGGAATGGATCTACGCCACGTAACTCTAGTGACAAACAACCGGAATGGAGTTATGAGACCGATGGGCTTAAGACGGTATCTTATAGCGTACGTTCCGGAGCTTGTTCTGTTGATACGACGTTTACTATATTGATTGATTCAGAGTTTGCATTATTTACAGTAGAACCACAGAATATCTGTGACGATATTGTTGTCATGAACCTTGTTGCTAACAACAAAGACATGGATTACTATATCTGGAATGAGGAACCTCGATCATCAGAATTTGCAACAGAACATATACATGTCAATACGCCTAAAGATTCCTTCTTTGTCAATAAGCCATTTAAATTTGAGTTTACACTGATTGCAGGAACAGATGCTGGTTGTATAGATTCTTCTGAAGTTGTTTTTTCTTCTCGATTGGCCGAGGCACAATTTGTTCCAGATTCTATTATTGGATTTGCACCATTGACAATAGGTTTCAATGATAAGAGTAGAGCCGAGTTTAGGATAACAACAAGAAATTGGAATTTTGGTGATGGAGAAGTATTGACAGTTGGGGAAGATGATAGAAGGGTAACACATACTTTTCAAGAATCTGGCGAATACTATGTTTACCTAGAGGTAGAAGATGAAGGAGGTTGTGTCGACAAAAGTGTAGGTACATTGATTATCGTATTAGGTCCAGATATTCCACCATCGACCGGAGGGACGATAGACAGCATTCCACCGGTAAGTGGAGGAGGGCCTTCAGGCACGGGAGGCGTACTATGTGTTGGTGACTTTATGGTCTTAGGTTTTTCTACTAAACCTTTTGAAGATGTGCAGATAAACACTGATGAATATAGATTTGATCATTGTTGGGAGAGATCTGTAACGGCCTCACAAGCTAAGTTTCCTGGAGTCTTTTCTCAAGGCGTCATATATGAAACCCAAGGTTTTGAATTAGAAAGATTGGCGCTGCCTGATTCTGTTAGAGTTTTCGGAGCAAGAGCAGATATTGTATATGAGAAAACATGTGACGAAAATTTTATTGTCCAGCTGAAGAGTAATAGTACTAATGCGGATGAAATAGAATGGATATATGATGGTGAAGTAATAAGTCAGGAAAAAGAACTTGATTTTACCTTACCCGAAATAGGCCCACATAAGATATACTTGAGTGCAAAAGCTATAGAAGGCGATTGTCAAGCCGACTTAGATAGTGTTACCGTATATGTCATGGAGCCTTTGACAGATTTCCAGATGCCTGCATTTACTTGTGCTGCTGTAGATACAGAACTAGACGCTACGGCATCATTAGATGTGACGCCACACTGCGCAGGATACTTATGGGAGTTTGAAAACCAAAGACCTAGAGAAGTCACAGATGCGGTAATCAAACATCAATTCCTTCCAGGATTACAAGAGGTCACATTGACGGTATCTGATATAAATGGTTGTACACATTCTGCTTCTAATATAATAAAAGTATACGGCACCTATCTTGAATATGAACTGCCAGAATTGCTATGCTTGCCATTTACAACGGACTTCAATAATACCAGTACAGCAGATACGACAATCGTTGACTGGGAATGGAATATAGGAAGTACTGAGAAAGATCCTACTTATACATTTATGCCATCAGATACAGTAGAAGGAGGTATGTTAGAAGTGTATCTTGCTGTCGTGGATGCCTTTGGTTGCATGGATACTCTGTTCAAGGAAGCCGCTTTATATGAGATAGAAAGTGATACGGATCTAGAGATATTTAAAGTATGTGTAGGGGAAGAAAACATAATTTCAACGACAGATACAACTCTACTAGATGAGCGCAATTATCTATGGGACTTTGGCGATGGCATAACAGATAATGGACCCAGTTCAAGTTTTGAATATGGCACATCAGGCACCAAGTTTATTCAACTTATTGTAGAAGAGAAAACTACATCTTGCAGAGATACAATATTAGATACGATCAACGTACTTGCCAGACCTTCTGCTGATTTCTTAACATCTGCTGATACAGTAGAGACATTATGTTATCCCTATACAATTCAGTTTAGCAATTTGTCTACTACAGATGGAGAGGTGAATTACTTATGGGACTTTGGAAATGGATCTACCTCAGAGTTACAAGACCCAGCAATAAGTTTTGACAAAGGTTCATTTACGACCCAGCTTGTGATAGAGTCAGTATTGGGTTGTAGTGATTCTATATCCCAAGACTTTGTACTTGTTGGACCTGAAGGGACATTTACAATTGATAATGATAACATATGCCTAGGCCAGGATATTACGCTTAAACTTAATCTCAATTCTCTAGAGGATGTTTCCAGTTACACCTGGGACCTGGGAGATGGGACTAAGATTAATGATCAGCCAGAAATCTCACATAATTACAATTTCAGACCATTAGGTGATTCTACTAAGATAGATTTGATCTTGAGATCTGCTGAGACAGGTTGTGAAGTCATAGAATCTGTACCTATTAATATCAATGAAGTATTGGCCAGTTTTGAAATAGAAGGCGGTCAAGATTATTGCCAAGGCCTAGCTGTATTTGTCAATAATTCTTTGGGTGGAGATAAGTTTACTTGGGATCTGGGAGATGGGAACACCTCATCAGAATTTAGTCCTAGATATACTTATACTGACTTTGATGACAAAGTAGTAAGACTAACTGTAGAGGATGAAGATTCAGGATGTATATCGACTTCAGAGCTTGATATATCAATCCCAGGAGAATCTACTTTATTTGAATTTCCTAATCTGTTTTCCCCTAACAATGATGGGAACAACGACTTTTTCAGACCCGTAGTTTCTGGTGATTTTGAAGATGTGATTTCTATAATAGAATTCAGAGTATATGACAGATGGGGACAACTGGTATACAGTGGTCAAAATTTGTCAGGCTGGGATGGAAGATACCAAGGCAATCCTGCGCCGTCAGATGTATACGCCTATTTTATATTGCTTGATATCAGAGATTGTGAACAGCAAGAAAAGAAAGGGAATGTGACGCTGATGAGGTAGAGTAAGCGCTACCTTGAGATTTGAAAGAAATATACAGTGTTAGCATAAATGAAAAGTATCGAATAATCTTGCAAAAGTGAAACACAAACTATCAATGCAGTTAATCATGAAACAAATGGCCAATTAGAAGGAACATCAGATTCTTGTTGTCGCCTAATATGATTTACATCCAATGCAATTGCGCATGTTTATGAGAAAAAAAATTTTTAAGATTATGAAATACTTTGTAACTCTAGTCATGCTATCTGTAATGTTTTTCGCATGTAATGAAGATGAAATGCTTATAAATGCAGGAGAAAACCAAAACGTGCTTAGGCAACTATCAGAAGATTATGAATTGCTTCCAGAGATGATGGTAGCCGTTAATTCTGATTCGACTACATTTGCTCAATATGCAAAGCCTACCAATAAATATTTACATGGCGTTCTAGGGAATCAAATAGAAGCAGAACAATTAGTTGTTGTAGAAGATGGCGTTTTTTATGAATTAACTTTAAATAGTTCCTACTTATTTGAAGATATCAGACCTCGCATCTATGATGTAGATAACGATAACCAGCCTGAATACATTACGATCCGTACACATGTACAACGTGGTGCCGCTATAGTTATCTATAAAGTTATTGACGGGCAATTAACTGAGTTATCGGCTATAGCAGAAATAGGTATTCCAAACCGATGGTTGAACATTGCTGCGATAAATGATCTTGACGACGATGGGAATGTTGAAATCGCATGGGTAGAGACACCGCATATTGGAGGTACGCTTAAAGTCGCATCTGTTGAAAATGGTAATATCATTTTCAAAGACGAAGTGAGAGAATATAGTAATCATGCAATCGGAGAGATCAATCTCTGCTTATCTGCTTTGACAAATAATATATCTTTTAACGGTCTTTACGTTCCTAGTCAAACGAGAGACAAAATAGTTGGTTTTTCTTTTCAGAATAATCAGTTGTCTGAATTTGATGCAATCGATTTTGATGTAGATTTTAGCTTACCGTTGGAGGATCAATACCTGTTTGATAATTTGCTAAGCCAGAATGGGAATTGCATTTATTAATTGCTTTAGTAAATAAAAAAGAATCAGTTAATTCTAATCTAATAACTTGAAAATCTAAAGAAAACCTGATTACTTAAATATAATCGTACATCCTTGTGGATATGTATACGGAGTTCCGGCTAAAGATTTATAATAATCATCTAATCATTTACCTAAATAACCGACTTCTGTATTGTTTACGACCACAAACAAAAACCACATTATTGCGTTGTTATCATTTGAATAAATAATTTTGTGGCATGATACATACAGATATACTTATCATAGGAGCAGGACCATGTGGACTGTTTACGGTATTTGAAGCAGGATTACTTAAGATGAAGTGTCATATTATTGATGCCTTACCGCAAGTAGGCGGCCAATTGTCTGAGATATATCCCAAGAAACCCATTTACGATATCCCTGGTTTCCCTTCAATTTTGGCAGGAGACCTGGTGGATAACTTGATGAAACAAATAGAACCATTCCATCCTACGTTTACATTAGGAGAAAGGGCAGAATCTATAGAGAAGACAGGAGACAAAGAGTATACACTTACAACCAATAAGGGTACTGTTATAAAAGCCCCCGTGATAGCTATCGCAGGAGGACTTGGTAGCTTTGAACCTAGAAAGCCACCTATTCCTAATCTTTCAAACTATGAGGACAATGGTGTAGATTATATGGTAAGGGAGCCAGAAAAATACAGAGGAAAGAAAATACTAATAGCTGGAGGAGGAGATTCTGCTCTGGATTGGACAATAGAATTGGTCGGTATAGCCGCTGAGATAACGCTGATACATAGAAGAAACAGTTTCAGAGGCGCATTAGATAGTGTTGATAAAGTGATGGCACTGGCGCAGGCAGGCAAAATCAATCTTATTACAGAAGCACAAGCAGTAGGTGTCGTCGGCGACGATACGTTAACGGAAGTCGTCATCAAGCAGAAAGATGGAGAGTCTAATATTGCAGTAGATTACTTTATACCATTATTTGGCTTGACGCCAAAACTTGGGCCTATAGCAGATTGGGGACTCACAATACACAGAAGCGCAGTTGAAGTAAACACGGATGACTACAGTACCAATGTACCTGGAATCTATGCGATAGGGGATATAAATACCTATAAGGGGAAACTTAAGCTAATACTATGTGGTTTTCATGAAGGTACAATGATGGTGCAATCGGCATTCAAATACATCTACCCAGATCAGAAACTGAGTTTTAAGTACACAACTGTGACAGGTATTGCTGGTCTAGAATCGTAAAAACATAATTAGACATTGAGTAAGGACATAATAAAAATCAAATTAACAGATAGAGAAGGTGAAGTTCATGAGTTGGAAGCCCCGACTGACATGAACCTTAATCTCATGGAGGTATTCAAATCTTATGAGTTACCCGTAGAAGGTACTTGTGGTGGGATGGCACTCTGTGCTTCTTGTCACTGCTATGTCAACTCTGATCATGAGCTGAGAGCAGCCAGTGATGAAGAGGAAGATATGCTAGACCAAGCCTTCTATGTTGAAGATAATAGTCGATTGAGCTGCCAGATCAGAGTAACGGAGGACATAGATGAGATCTCGGTTACATTGGCTCCAGTGAGTTGATTCTAAAGTCTTTGTTTTCGTTTTAAGTAATAAAAAACGGAGAAAGTAAGCACTTATTCAGTTTGAAATCCCTTTTAATCCTTCCGAATACAGCTATTTTCTGTTATTTAACTTTCTTTCTGAAAAAGTTAAATAGCTAAAGCCATAACAATCTCGCACTACATATCGTCTATATAAAGATGGCCGCGTCAATATTACTTTTTGGTCGTCATAAAATAAAATGCTTATGTTTGCTATAACCCTTTTAACCTCAATAAATACAATATCATTGTCTAGCACAGGCGACACCGTTTTTCAGGAGGAATTATTACCTCACATCAATGCGTTGAAAACATTCGCGTACCACCTAACCTATGATGAAGATGATGCTAATGATCTGGTCCAAGAGACCTACATGAAAGCATATAGATTTATAGATAAATACAATCAAGGAACTAATGCTAAGGCATGGTTGTTTAAAATCTGTAAGAACGCTTACATCAACGAATATCGCAAGCGTAGCAAGCGTCCCAACAAGGTAGACTTTGAAGATATTGTCACTTTTCACGATAGTGATGACTCAATTATACCAGGTTATATGGACCTGAGAGAGGAAATTTTCTCTCGTATGATGGGTGACGAAGTAACAATAGCCATAAATTCATTGCCTATTGATTTCAGAACTGTTGTCCTGTTATGTGATATTGAAGGCTTTACTTACGAGGAAATTTCAAAAATCCTCGATGTGCCTATCGGTACCGTAAGATCTAGACTATTCAGAGCTAGAAATGTCCTCAAGGATAAGCTCAGAAATTATGCGTCTACGATTGGTTTTAAAGACCATAGGTCAAAAGAAAAGGTAGCTAAAGTGTCAAATGACTCAGAAGAATAGTAGATTTTTCTGTTTTGCCGTTGATGAAGTTCATTCTATTTTTTATTATTGCTTTCTCTATAGGTCTACTTTAGATTTGTAGCGAGGTAATTTTGTTATTGAAATTTTCATAACGCGTCTTATCCTGTATTTACAGAAGTAAGATTATAAGAGGTGCTTTATCAAATAAAGAAATAATGGGAAATCAGAAAAAGATACAAGACATTGAGAATAGAATTACACTTTTCTTTGACAATGCACTTGGTGAGCCAGAAAAGAAAGAACTTCTTAATGAAGTAGATACTGATCCCAGAGCAAAGACTTCATTTATCAAAGAACAAAACCTCAGAAATTTCATAAAGGACAATGTCGTACGTCCAGCAGTGAGCACAGATTTTATCCAGAGTATTATGGATAGGGTCAAAATCAATTAGCTCAGATTACAATTATATTTCTTTGCATTGAGTACTAGTTACTCTCAGATGCCATACCTTTACACTTTTGTACACCGAGATACACAAGTGAAGGGTATTTTCTTGTTTTGTACATCACCCAAATTTATATCCTCATGCTGGTTAAGTTAGAAGAGATTTATAATCACTTTATTTCTATAGAAGAGCGATTGTCAGACCCCTCTATCGTGTCTGATATGAAGAAATACAGTAAACTAAATAAAGAATATAAAGGCTTACAAGAAGTCGTAGAACTCTATAAAGAATACAAAGTTCTACTTTCTAACATAGCAGGTGCCAAAGAAATGTTAGCTGATTCTGATAAGGATATGCAAGACATGGCCAAAGAAGAACTAAATACCTTGAACCCCAAGGTGGAGACTCTGGAAGAAAAAATAAAGTATTTACTCATCCCTAGAGATCCAGAAGACAAACTGGATGTTATCATGGAGATACGATCAGGAGCAGGTGGTGATGAGGCCAGTATATTTGCTGGTGATCTCTATAGGATGTACACCAAGTTTTTTGAATCTCAGAAATGGAAAGTAGATATAATATCACTCAACGAAGGAAGTTCAGGCGGATACAGTAAGATTGTATTAGAGATTTTTGGAAGTGAAGTATACGGCAAACTTAAGTTTGAATCAGGTGCACACAGGGTGCAACGTGTACCTAGGACTGAGTCCCAAGGAAGAGTACATACATCAGCAGCAACAGTTGTTATCATGCCTAAGTATGAACTCGAAGACATAGAAATCAAAAAAGATGACCTCCGTACAGATACATTCCGTGCCAGTGGGGCAGGGGGACAGCATGTCAACAAAACGGAATCAGGTGTAAGATTTACCCATATTCCTACTGGAATAGTATCAGAGAGTACAGATTCTAGATCACAGCACAAGAACAGAGAGATAGCTATGACCAAGCTATACCAACGTATCCAGGAAGCGCAAAGATTGGAAGTTTATTCTGCGCAGAAAAGCCAACGTAAATCGCTTGTGGGCTCAGGAGATAGATCTGATAAAATAAGAACGTATAATTATCCTCAGAACCGTTGTACAGATCACAGAATCAATCTTACATTATATAGTCTCAACAAAGTAATGGACGGTGACATAAAGGAGATCATAGAAAAACTCCAAGTAGCTGAAAATACAGAGAAAATGGTAACGGAATAGCCAACAATTATTACTGTGGCTCAAACTATTAAAACACAAGGCATTGTTTTCAAAAGTCTCAAATATTCTGAGACCAGTCTTATTCTAGATATATACACAGCAGAGCTTGGGCTCAAGTCATTTATTGTGAGTGGGGTAAGAAAAGCCAGATCTAAGATGGCTAATGTCTTTCTGCCTATGAACATTATTGACCTTGTTGCGCTTAACAAGGAAAATACCTTGTCTAGAATCAAGGAAGCACAATATGCTGTACCGTACCAGAAACTTAACCTCGAAGTTGTCAGATCTACGATAGGTGTATTTCTAATAGACCTGTGTCGTAATGCGATTCAAGAAAAAGAAACGAATACAGAACTGTATAACTTTATTTCCCAGTCATTGATCAAGCTAGATAGAGATGATATCGATCTCAAGTATTACCCACTGACTTTTACAGTTGAGCTAGCAACCTTTTTAGGATTTCAGATGAACAATAACTTCTCTGCTGAGACGCCTTATTTTGATCTGATGTCAGGAGAGTTTACCTATACAGATACAACACATACGCATATGCTTAATGATAACTTGAGTCAGCAATTGTCATTACTATTGGGTAACCCCACTGAACTCAATATGAATAAGCTTACAAGAACGCTTATACTTGATGCCCTTGTTATGTATTATCGTTTACATATAGAAGGTTTCAGAGAGTTAAAATCTTTGCCTGTATTAAGAATGGTCCTGGGAGCATAGTGTAATACTTTAGTCAAACAACTGTCACATTAAAGAATTTAACTATATGGCATCATTGTTGTCGTTATTTAACTCCTAACCTGTTTTAAGTCTTTCAACTATTGCTAAGATTCGATTTCGATATCACATATTTTTGTAGTTGAGTAGTGTTTATCATGTACCAGACTTCATGATAATTTATCCACCTCTTTAATTTAATTACACTTTGTTTCTATGTAAATAGATGCATAAACGTCTTTGATATTAAAGAATAAGGTCAATATTTTAAGGTTTGTTATAAAGTCAAAAATGGAAAAATTAATACTTAATCTCTTACTTCTCTTTCTCTCCATATTTTCTTATGGACAATCTCATAATTGGGTAGATTCTGGTAATCAGAATTACAATAGACCAACATTAGAATACGATCCTACACATGCCACTCAAGGTGAAACGGCATTGAAAGTTTCTGGTGTCTTGAGACAATTAGGCAATGGGGTATCCTTAACAGATAATTCTCTTGAAATTATGCTAAAGGATAATTTATCGGAGCCAGAAGACTGGTCAGTGCATGATATCGTGACCTTAGATATATATATGGAAGAAAGTCCATCAGGTCTGGCAGAAGCAAAATTAACACTAATTAATTCCAAAGGGGAGTCGGAGAGTACTAAACTTATTCTAGGATGGCAGTTATTCCAATGGGAGAATTATCAGATGACTTTTCCACTCAAACAGAATGCATATGTATATGGAAATTTCAGTCAACATATATTGAAGGATGTTGTAAGTGTAAAATTAGCTTTTGGTCGATATCGAGATGAAACCGACGGAGAACCATACAAGCATATAAATTTTCATGTTGATAACATGAGATTGGGTGCTCATTTACTATGGGAAGATTTTGAGTCTAATGCAACAAATAGAGAATCACAAAAAACTACTACTTTATCAAGTGATATAGTAATATATAGACCTAAAGAAAGTAATATAGAAATCGGATTTTCTAAAACCAATGGAGCGATTTCTCATATCATAAATAAAGAAACAAAAGAAGTAATCAGTGAAGGTAACCTTGACGGTAACCTATGGACAATGAATCTCACCGATGAAACAGAACTCCCCGTTATAAAAAGTACAGATTTTAATAAAGAAAACAAGAATGCTAAGTTTTCATATGACCTCGATAAGGGAAAACTGAAATACAAATACAAGATCAATAAAAAAGAGTTCGTAAATCTAGACATTGAATTAAAGTCGATTTCTAAAAACGAAATTCAGTTAAAAGCACAGATTGACAATCAATCCAACTTTGATATTAGAAAGTTAAGTCTGGTTGAAAAACTATGTGTAAAAACAGAGTTGCTAGAAGAAGCTTTATGGCCTATACAAGAAGGTGTCATTCTATTGCCGACATACTTTAAAGAGAATAGAAGTTCTAAGATGACTAGGCCACCGATGTTTGCAGATTTGTTAGCCATGAAAACTAAAAAATCTACCCTAGGCATTTATCTCGTGCAAGATGAGAGGTACCATCATGAACTGATACCTTACCATGATGAATCTGATCCCGTTTTCCAACCGTCAAACTTGTGTATAGGTGGAGAATCTGATCACGCATACATGTACTTTGAGCTAGCAAGCTATATTTCTAAAAATGAAGTTTGGAGAAGCCCTAGTTTGAGGATATCGATTGATAAAGATTTTGAAAGTCTTGCTCATTCTTATCGCGATGCAAATGGGTTTAATAATACAGAGAAATACCCAAGTCTAGCTGATAAACTTGGTGATCTAAATAAGTATCGGGAATTGAAAAAAAGCCCCGTCTACTGCATAGAAATGTTCAAAGTTATACTATGGCAGAAATCATCATTGTGGAATGCGTGGAAAACAATTGAAGAAGAATGGGTACCTAAGTTAAGATACAAAGGCGTTCTCCATATGACTCACTGGCAATACGGTAGAGATGGGTATGAAGACCCCGTAGAGAATCACAAGTTGGAAGATGATCACCCTGCTGCGCTACCTATTTGGTGGGACAGGTATGGGAGTGAAGATGCACTCCATTCGTTATTAACTTCTGGAAAGGAAAACGGATTCACATTCATGCCTTTTACCAATTGGACAGTTTGGAATAAATTTGATCCATATACTGGTAAATTACCTACACTTGCTAACTCTACAATGGCAACTAGAAAGATAAGGGGGGCCGAATTCCCTTATTATGAATACAGAGGATATATGGTCGAGCCATGGGATGACCAAGTACGAGCAATTAATGATAAGATGTTTGACACATACAGTACTACAATTCCACAAGATTATGTATTTGTTGATATGACTGGCGAAAGGACTTGGCGATATACACTATCAGAATCCAATAAACCATCGGCACATATTTATACGCAATCTGTAGTCAATGAAAATGCAAGATTGGCCAAGATAAAGCCAATGGTTACTGAAGGGGTATTTGATAGAATCCTTAATTCTGTGTCAGGATATGGGCAGACCTTTAGACAGAAATTCTGGAACATGACTATTCTTCATCTAGGTGAAGAATATGTACACTGGGCACCATATCCTATTGCGGCATTTGTAGCACACGATAAGGTAGCTTTCTATCAACATAACCTGAATAGTGAAACATGGGCTTCTGAAAGCAATGCGCTGTTAAGTTATTACTTGAGTCATGGGTATAATATGATGATAGACTTAACCGTTCTCAAAAATGAAGCTGAACAAAAAATAAATAAGGTTGCAACGGTACAAAATTTGTTGGCTTCAAGAACATGTGGAGAAAAATTGAATTCTTTTAACTTTTTATCAAATGATAAAAATGACAAGTCAAAAGTAAAAACGACCTGGGGAGCAAATGACGATTTTACTGTTATTGCCAATTTTGATAGTAAGAACGATGGACAACCTTTTGAATATGAAGATTTTAAAATAGGTCCCGATGGATTCTATGCCTATGACAAAGACGGAAAAGTAAAGGGCGGAATATTTAAAGACTTGTATAATGGACAAGCCTTAGCGCCTGGAGACCATACATTGGTATTCGAAAATTCTCCTAATGAAATAAAGATACATTACTTAGAAGGGAATGGAACAGAGCTGTATTATAACATTCCTTCTAGCTGGAATAGAGATAGAGTAACCGTAGAATTTATTAAAGAAGAAACGCAATCTGTCAGACGTGTAGACTTTAGCTACGACAATGATGCCATTAAGTTTAAGTTAGACCCTGTACTCAGAATAGGGAGGGCTGAGCCATTCCATTTAAACGAAAACATTGACTACGTTATAATAAGGGAGATGGGAGAAGAAGAAATATTCAAACTAGAGAATGAGGTTTATTGGACTTATGATAGTGAACGTGTTGAGCAATTTATGGTTGCAGAAAACAAGTTTGAATCGGATGCTTTTCAAATAGATTTCTCTCAAAACGTAAAGTTGAATTTTGATGCAGAGCTTGCAGAAAACGATACTAGAATTGTTGTGCAGCTTATGGAAAATGTAGAACCTTATGAGACAAAGGAAATAGGGATCTTAAGTAAAGCAGGAGAAACGGTCATAAATATTGATAAAAATTCTTTATGGCAACAACGAAAAGGCGTAAAACTTGTCATGTGGCTAGAAGGACAGAAAGAAAGTATTAACTTAAAGAATATTGAAATTCAGAAATCTAAATAGGTTGACCAATATCCTCAGACAAAGACAGCTTCGATGAACTTAGACTTAGATGTATAAGTTTAAGTCCATCGAAGCGGAGTTGTTATTTTTTGCTTTCGCAAAAATCTTTAAACTGGTCCATCCATTTTTGGCTCTGTTGCTTGAACTTGCTGGGAAATAAGAATGCCATAAGTTTTATCATCACACCGTTGAACTGCGTATATTCAACTTCAGATATGTACTGAGTCTTATTGGAA
>JALZVB010000307.1 GCA_023300835.1 Saprospiraceae bacterium
TCTATGCTTACAGAGGAGTTACAAGTACCTTCTGAGAAATCGGCAATTTTTATCGATGAGAATGGACAAGAACATAAAGTAAACGTATCAATAACTTCTAGATACGATGATTTAGCACAAAATGGACTAGGTTACGCTGCAGAAAATCACATAATTGAATATCAAAATTCTGAAATCAATTCTCCAATTAGAATACAGATTAGTGGAAATTATTTCAAACTAAATGAGACAACAGAAAGAGTCAAGGCTCAAGGTGTCTCGATTGGTTACTTAAATGGTGGGTCACCTTTTGGAATTAATTTATCTTATGACTATAGTACAAGTTCAGTTTCTAGTCTAGGTTCTCCTTCGGTAGCTGAATACCGTAATTATGGAAAAGTGTTTAATAATGTATTTGAGGGAGATAAAGATCTAGGTGAAGAAACAGCAGAGTTAAGGTTTAATTTTGACAGCGGTATTGTGTCTTTCGATGATGAAGATGGAAGAATATACGTTTTTGATAGATTTGAAGGTTAGAACATAATAAGTTAAAAGTAAAAGATTTTGAGGGGCATTTTGCCCCTCTTTTTTATTGTATTATATGAAGTATGTTAGTTCCCAATAATGTTACCAAATTTGGCGCTTTTGTAGACATTGGGAATTAGATTAATGTAGTGAGCTTATGTTTTCAAAGAGAACTTATCAATCTAAACATAATTATTAGAACAAAAATCAAGACTTTATTGTTTAGTCTAAAATTGCGCTATGAGTAATAAAAAAAAGGTAAAATTTAAAGATGCCATAAAGAGTGACAAACCTACTCTTGTTGATTTTTACGCTACTTGGTGCGGCCCTTGTCAACAACTATCTCCTATAGTGAATAGTGTTAAAAAAGAATTGACTGGACAAATGAAAGTAATAAAAGTCGATGTAGATAAGAATAGGTCAGTGTCAAATAAATTCAAAATCAAAAGTTTACCTACACTTGCCATTTTCCAGAATGGAAAGATTATCTGGAGAGAAAGCGGAATGAAAACTAAGACTGAGTTACTTAACATAGCAAAAAAACACATAAAATACACTTCCCCTTCTAGTCAGGATGAAACTAAAATAACTAAAGTCAAAACTTCTTGGATAAGTAAATTATTTAGCTGAATCATTCAATAATAATATAATTTCAGGGCAATAGCGCTTTATGGAGATAATGCATAAACGGAAGGTATGATTTTATACCACTGAAATTTCATCCAAGAAAGTCCGGCTAAAAAAGAACGATTGCTAATCAAGTTCAATGAAGTCCATATTTTGAGTTTGCGACACTAGTCGAGGCGATTACATTTGGCAAATGGATCAAATCTCTTCAACCGATAATTACTGCAGGAGTAAGTCAAGTAAGTCGATTTGCTAAATTGGTAGATTTAGATATCAATCAAGAAGGAAATGCGCTCAATGTTACGTTCTCTTATGAGACGGATGCAGCAGCTGGACAAAATATGGTGACAATTGTAACTGATCAAATCCTAAGACAAATCCTCGATCAAGCACCACATCAACCTACTGAATATTATATAGAAGGCAATATGATAAAAAGGCCAACATAAAATCACTAAAGTAAAATCAGAGGGAGAAAAAATGTCGCTGAAGTCACTATTCCAAGTCAAATCGTCAGAGATGTACTCAAGTCTTCGGCTGAAAATATTGTAAAATTTTGGCAAACTGGTACGCTTGGTGGTGTACAGATGGGTGCTGCCGGTAATCTCGGACACGTTGCTAATGCATTGACAGTAATATTCATCGCTTGCGGACAAGATGTTGCTTGTGTCGCTGAAGCAGCTGCAGGTACTGGCCGTGTGGAAGTAAAAGATAATGGTGATATTAATGGGTTGCAGTACTCCTGATGATGTGGATAAGTTTGCAAAGATCTGTTGTTCAGTAGCTTTAGCAGGTGAATTATCTATCGGTGCTGCAATTGCTGAGAAACATTTTTCATCAGCATATAAAACATTGGGTAGGAAGAGTTAGCTAAAAATTCCTCACATCGTGCAGATATAGTACACGGAATTTTATATTTTGGTTATTCAACCAACTGATTTACTATGCACATTCATTTTTCTTCTACGTTTGGTTTTGAGAATGTATATCCGCGCCTTGTTAGACAGAAGGGGAAGGTTGTACATGGGCACCAGTATATGGGGCAGAAAGGTTTACTTGAGCGACTTGAATTAACATTAGGGGCCTTTCATAAAGACGCTAATGATGCTGTAAGAATAAGTGCTTATAAGAAAGCTGTTACAGAAACAATTGAGCAATATCCTAATTTATATATCAACAATTCTCATACTGTAGATAGTTGGTCTACGGCTGAACAGTTGCTTATATGGCGTGATGAATTACAGTTGGCTTTGTGGGATTTTAATTGTTCAGATCTACAGAGTCATCGATTGTATACTTTGGCATTAATAGAAAAGTCTTCTTTGCTAGCAGATATGCCATTGGGAGTTAATGACAGATGGCGAGCGGTTTATGATACGATTAATAAATTTCCGTCACTTAGTATTGAAGAGATTACAATTTATGAACCTCAAGAAAACCTTAATCCTTTTTTTGTAGCGCTTTTCGATCTACTCAGTAAGAAAAGCGTAAAGGTGTATTGGTATAAGTATGTATATGATTTGGGAGAGGCGTCTGATCTAGATCTTTTTAAAAGGATGTTGGTGTCGGATAAACAAGTTCCAAAGACAAATAGTAAAGGGGATGGCAGTCTCATAATAATAGAAGGAGATAATGAAAAGACAATAGCTGAAACAATTGCGCTTTATCTAGCACAGAATAAGCTAGAACCACTGATGCTGATCCCTGATAGAGGAGAAGTATTGGAAGGGGCATTGGTAGGGAGAGGGCTTCCTTCGATTGGGTATACGGCCAGTGTAGCTGATGGGGCCTTGGATCAGTTATTGGTTCTGATATCACTCTTTCTATGGAAGCCGTTAGATGCTGAAAGAATGGTTCAATTCCTTACGTTACCTACAACACCGCTTAACAAGTTATTGACAACTAAGCTAGCAGAAGCTTACGCCAAAAAGCCTGGTGTAAATAATGAGGAATGGAAATCAGCGATAGCATCATCTGCCAAAATATTAAGCAAAAGTATTCTTTCTATAGAGAAAGAACTAGACCTCTGGTTGCGTAGAGTAGAACATAATAGAAGTGAGGGGGCTCCAATATCTGCCGTTGTCGACTTATATGATTGTCTCAAAAAATGGTCAAACAAAATGACCATAAAATATAAGGACAATCCTGACAAGCAGCAATCATTTTATAGATTGAGTAATCAATGTAAATCACTCATAGAATTGATAGAACTAGAATGTGATAAGGAAGCTAATGTATCACCGCTAGATTTACAGAAGTGGCAAGATGCGCTTGACTCAGATGATTTCAGTAAATCGTATACCGTAGAGAAAGGTGCATTGAATTATGTTACACATTCAGCTAATTTGATTGAACATACAGAAACGCTGATCTGGTGGAATTTCTTGGATGCAGGTAATGTAGTGAAAAACAATTCTAGATGGACAGAGGCAGAATATAAAATACTGTCTGGGGCATACATACATAGTTTAGACAAAAGTATTCAGCAGTGGAATTGGCAAGTGAGGCATGCTATCATGATGACCAAAGGACAAGTTATATTATGTAT
>JALZVB010000308.1 GCA_023300835.1 Saprospiraceae bacterium
TATCAGACATCGCAACAGCCTCGTATAGATCTAGGGTATAAGCTTTCATAAGATCTTTTTCAGTACCACTGGCTTCATCCATTTGGACGATTAGGCCGTGAAGTCTATTGATCTTTTTGAGTATTTTGGTTGTTTTATCTAAATTCATTTCTCTTATTTATTTTCCGCTAAGCTTCTTTCTTTTTACTTTGCAATTATAATTCCTAATTTGCCGTGAGTTGGTAATAAATGTCAATCACACTTTACTTTAACCCTTTTTAAGCCCTTTTTAGTTTCCAAAATATGTTTTTAGAACCCAATTTCAGAGGACAGCGCAGTGGATGGATAGAAGTGATCTGCGGTTCTATGTTTTCAGGAAAGACAGAAGAGCTCATAAGACGGATCAAAAGAGCCAAATTTGCCAATCAACGCATACAGATCTTTAAACCGACTAAAGACAACAGATATGACGAAACCGCTGTTGTCTCACACAACGAAAACGCGATACCTTCCATTCCTGTTACAGAAAGTGAAGAAATATACAACCACGTAGATGAAGTAACCGTTGTAGGTATTGACGAAGCACAGTTTTTTGATGCTAATTTGCCGTTGGTATGTCAGAAACTGGCGGTAAAAGGGATCAGAGTGATTGTAGCCGGGTTAGATATGGATTTCAGAGGTGTTCCCTTTGGGCCTATACCAGATCTTTTGGCTGTCGCCGAATACATTACCAAGGTACATGCGATATGCCCACACTGTGGTAGTCTAGCGACACATTCCTATCGCCTATCTGCAGAAACAGAAACTGTCGTATTAGGTGAAAAGGATAAATACGAACCCCGTTGCAGAATATGTTATGAAATGGGTCAGATACTTGATTTCAGGCCTCATAAGTAATTATCTGAAACTGGTTCATGAAAAATCATTTACAATGAATCTCCAATATAAAATAAGCGGCATGACTTGCGGAGGTTGTGCTTCTAAAGTACAGTCAACACTAAGCCAACTGCCCTATGTTACCAGTGCAACTGTTGATAAAGCTACAGATACGGCAACGTTAGCAATGGAAAAGCGCATATTGTTAACTACAATTAGTAAGGCCTTAAAAGATCTTGATCCAAAGTATTCAATTTCGCCAATCGGAAATATAAAAACAGAACAACAGACTAAGTCATGGTTCAATACATACAAACCCATTCTCCTGGTGTTTTCTTTTTTAATCCTTGTAACCTTCATTATCCAATACCAATCAGGAAGCTTTGATTATATAGAATGGATGAGGCACTTTATGGCCGGTTTCTTTTTAGTCTTTTCCTTCTTTAAGTTAATGGATTTATCTGGTTTTGCGGACAGCTATAGTGGATATGATATTATTGCCAGAAAATGGCATGGGTGGGGCTACTTATATGGTTTCATAGAGTTGGGACTTGGTGTAGCTTACTTGTTGAACTGTTGCCCTCTGATTACTAATCTTGTGGCATTTTCAGTAATGACCATATCTATTATAGGTGTATTACAAAGTGTCTTGAATAAAAAAGAAATCCAATGTGCCTGTCTAGGTGCTGTCTTCGACCTTCCGATGAGTACCGTAACTATTATCGAAGATGCATTGATGATTGTCATGAGTGGTTATATGATTTTTAATCTTATGTAGAAGGAAAATGGGGTTGAAAATCATTTCATGGAATTGCAACATGGCCTTTAGAAAGAAGTACGAAAAAGTTGTTGCATTAAAACCTGACTTACTTGTAATTCAAGAATGTGAAAACGGGATTAAGTTACAAAGTCATTTAGAATCGATAGATTACAATCAGCTTATTTGGTACGGAAATAATCCTAATAAAGGGGTAGCCATTCTGTCTTTCAATGATTTGAAAATAGAAATTAACCCCAATCACAATCCAGAATTCGAGTATATAATCCCAGTAGATTTATATCTAGGGAAAAGAAAAATAAACTTATTCTGCATATGGGCAATGCCTCACAAAACAGTCAGAGCAAAGCGATATGTAGGTCAAATCTGGGGAGCTATAAACTACTATGAAAAAGACCTAAATGATGATTCCATATTAATTGGAGATTTCAATAGTAATGCCATATGGGATGAAAAAAAGAGAGTGGGTAATCATACCGATGTCGTTAACTTTCTTGATAAAAAGAACATCAAAAGCATCTACCATAACAACAGCGGAATAAAACATGGAGAAGAAAAGGATCCTACTTTATTTCTATTAAAAAATAAAGAAAAGCCATACCACATTGATTATTGCTTTCTATCTAATGCATTATTCTCAAAACAAACAACCATTGAAATTGGTAAATACAAAGAGTGGATAAAGCTCAGTGACCACATGCCGCTAATCGTAAATAATGTAATCTTGTGATGAGACAAGATGCTCTTTTGATCTCATCCTATAATCACAATAAAATAGAATTGTCTAATGAAGATCTAAGCACTAGTAGATGTAACATAACGGACACAGTTGAATCATTCCTTACTTTAACATATTTTTGGTGTACCTAGACGATTTAATATTCGTCTAAATGAGGCTACCATCCTGAATACATGTGATAATTCCAATTTATCAATCAGAAGTTCTTTTAATACAAACTTCCGTTTAATTATCAATTATAAGATTTAACAATTTATTATGAGAAAAATGCTTTTGTGTGCCCTAGTGGTTTCTGGATGTATAAATTTAAGTTTTGGACAGATTAATACTAATGTAGAACGTATTTCAGTACATAGTTATGATCGACTCAGTGGTCATCTAGAAAAATTGAAGTAAACATGTACTAGTATGTT
>JALZVB010000309.1 GCA_023300835.1 Saprospiraceae bacterium
GGGGCTGGAGAAGGTCCCAAGGGTTGGGCTGTTCGCCCATTAAAGTGGCACGCGAGCTGGGTTCAGAACGTCGCAAGACAGTTCGGTCTCTATCTATTGTGGGCGCAGGAATATTGAGAAGATCTGACACTAGTACGAGAGGACCGTGTTGGACGAACCTCTGGTGTACCAGTTGTGCCGCCAGGTGCATTGCTGGGTAGCTACGTTCGGAAAGGATAAGCGCTGAAAGCATCTAAGCGCGAAGCCAACTTCAAGATGAGTATTCCCTAAGGGTCGTTCAAGATTAGGACGTTGATAGGCTATAGGTGGAAGTGTGGTGACACATGAAGCCGAGTAGTACTAATTACCCATGAGCTTTCTTTTTTCTTTAATGAAATTGTGATTAATTATCCTAACTTGTTAATACTTGATTTATAAAGATATAGGCTATACATAGTCGTTAATATAATCATTCTTAAATAGTTGACTGGTATGAGTTGACGTTTGAAGTAAGAATGAAAAGACTAGGTGGTTATAGCGAAGGGGTCCCACCTCTTACCATACCGAACAGAGAAGTTAAGCCCTTCAGCGCCGATGGTACTGCGAAAGCGGGAGAGTAGGTCGCCGCCTTTTTTATATGAAAGCTCTATTGCAACAGCAGTAGGGCTTTCTCCTTTTATAGTTTATAGTTAAGTTCAAAGGTTAAGTTCAAAAGTAGTATTGGATCAAGATGAGAGATAGTGGATAGAAACTACAGATTATTTCTCTTTGATCGCTTTCGGAAAACTAGGTTAACGATCAGCTTGTTTTGGGACTTATTCGCTATCACTTTACAACTCAATGGAGTATTATTTATTAAGTTCTTTAAAAAAAAGAGGCAAACTACATTGTTGTTAGAGCGAATTTAGCGAAGTCACAGAGAACACCATTTACCTCGAAGAGAAAGTCAATATTGATTTGTTTTGCTCATTGTAAACATTTTTTATTCTATGACTTCATATCGTAGCTTTTTAATAATATATATAATCTTCAAAGTACTGGAAATTCATACCGAACATTTCAGCAAACGGGGATAATTTAAACAACTCCTATCAAGAAGTCCGATACTTAATCTTTAAAAGTCTAAAGAAATAGAAGCCAAATCAAAAGTCATGGGATCGGAGATATGTCTAATAGACTTAAAATAGCATATAATTAAAGCAGAAATATCTTCAAACAAAAAACTAGTATTATGGTATTATACCCCGTTGAAGTAGCCGGTTTCAAATCATACAATGCCCCGTAGCGAACAACAATCATATCATATATACTTAACTACCTCAAAAACAGAAGCAAAATTGCATTATAAGAATCATTTCTGTAGGTATATTCTTATTATATAAATGAAAAAATAATGACCATTAGATTCACTTAGTGATATGGCTTCTATGGTCTAACTAGGTATATAATGTGTTAATCTTCTTTCACTATCCAAAGTAACAAATATTCGATAGATACCTAAAAGAGGATAAGTCATAAAAAATAAAATTTAATGACCTTAAGTGATACTGATAGTATTATTAGACTACTTAGACTCTTTACTCTCATCCTTTTCGTCAAGTATGCCTTTTTCATTTAGACAGGTAAACCACTTGATTACTTTTTTCATATCCTTTATAGATACTTTGTCTTCGTCGTAGTTAGGTAGGACGCTTTCGAAATATTCTTCAATTTGATGTTTTTCTGACTTCGGATTTATAGGCGGGTTGTCAGCAAACTTATCTTTCATGTTTTGGAAAACTTGCTCAAGAGACTCTGTACCTTCTAGTGTATATATGGCAACAGTACCTAAAGGTGTGAACTGATGCTTTCTTACGGAAAAGAATTTAGCTTTTTTCTGTTCGAAGCTTTCTAATATCATACCATTGCTGCGACTTGCAACAATTTTAAAAAGGCCAGGTTGACCACTTACTGATAAATAAGGTTCTAAGTTCATGGCTGCAATATAGGAATTTTTATATCTAAATTATACCAAGATCAACGATGTATAATTATTACAAACGCCACGAGATAGAGTACATATTGTTTAGAGTATTTTATTAGAATTAGTCAGTTCACCGTCCTTCCTTTCCAAATATAATTTTTAATTAGTAAGCTTAGCGACCCAATAATGACTAAGTAGAGAGGATGTAAAATAAAAGACGATAAGAAATCTCGTATTTTGAAGGAATACTTAAGGTCATTGCCTATCTCAGATAGGTATATTAGGTCAACAGTTATTTTAATAAATAAATGTAAAAAGAATAGAGATAGAGCTGTTGAACTAAAAAACCAAGTGAGCGGTATGTGAATGAGGAGAAAAAATGCATTAACAAAGGGAACGATCATCATCATTAGCATTTTAAGGCTTGACGTATTTTTATTTTTTGTTGCCCATCTTATACGTTGCTGATATAAATCTCGAATATTAGTTTGTGCTTTAGTATGGACTATAATATTTGGGTTTTTAAGGAAAAGTATTTTAGTGTTTTTGTTTTCAGATAACTTATTGATAGTGTATATGTCATCCCCTGAAGCTTGTTTACTGTCATTGAATTGTACTAATTCTTTTTTATAAATCATGTTTGCGCCATTAGCCATATACCAAGAACGTGACTGGATACCTGCACCTGTTACCCCCATCATTCCAATAAAGTCTAGTTGTTGGAAACTTGTGATAATTGTATCTGAGTTATTAAATAAAACGGGACCTGCAATAAAGTCTGCGTCTGTATTATTAATTACAGTAAATAGCGTTTCTAAATAAGAACTGGGAATGACAACATCTCCGTCTAACTGTATGATATATTCATTTTGGGCTTCAGCCAGAGCATGTTTCAAAGCAACTTTTTTGTAGGCATTGATACGGTCCTTTGTTTGTATATAGTCTTTAAGGTGTATAAGTTTTACTTTTTCTAAACACATTGATTTTATAAGAGAAACTGTCTCGTCTTCTGAGTAATCATCGATTACAATAATCTCAAACTCAACTCGGGCTATGTTTTTGTTTTTTATTATAGAGTTCAGACATGAAGTGATATTCTCTTCCTCGTTTCTAACTGGAATAATAAAAGAGAATGATGGAAGTTTCTTAGATCCAACCACTGAAGTGTCCACATACGAAGGAATAGCCTTCCATTTTTCGAGGATAAAAATGACTAGGAAAACATATAAGCATATTATTATACTTGTAGTAGCAAGGTATAAGAGTAAGATTGACACTGGTTATTGATCAAAATAAATCTTCATAATCATTTCCTTTTTGTGAGGACTTTCTGGCCTGTGTTCTTATTTCTGGTTGTCTTTTAGATTGGTATTTGTCAAGATCCTCTAGGTCTAAAAAGTCATCTGATTCTTCCTTATTTACTTCTTTGTACTTTATATACTCTCCTTCTTTAGAAGTTTTGGCAGCTCCTGGATTAGTCTTCTTGAACTTTCGTGAAGCGTATGCCTTAAATGCTAACCATGCAGATACAAGCGGCCAACCTACAAATGTTAAACAGCCATATAGTATGCCTTTGGCGGGTTCCTTTTTTATGGTACCCATTATCCAATTGAAATAACTGGTAACGACCTTGTAGTCAAAAATAAGAGCAAGTAGGAAAAGAGGAATGGAAAACCATGATAAAACAGAAAAGACCATGCTCACAGTCTGGAACAAGAGATATATCATAAAGGCGAAAAAAAGAAGCGCGATAGCCCCGCCTATGACGCTTGTATTAGATTTCTTTATAGCCATGGTCTGAAATTATTGAATCGTAATGAGAAATATTATACAAATGACCCTAAACATCTAAAATATAAAATCTAGGACCTCTTTTTTAGTAAATACTTTATTATAAACTTAAAATCGTAGTCTTTTAGACATTAGACTCCAAAGACTGTGAAAACTGCTTTTGATATAGTTTTCTGTATGCGCCATCTTTAGAATTGAGTAATTGTTCGTGAGATCCTTGCTCTACAATATTCCCACTATCTAATACAAGAATATTGTCTGCGTGCCTAATCGTTGACAACCTATGTGCAATTATTATGGAGGTTCTTTTTTGGATAAGCTTTTCTATTGCATATTGTATAATTGCTTCAGTTTCAGAATCGATTGATGATGTGGCTTCATCTAAGATAAGAATATCTGGGTCAAAGACTAGTGCTCTGACAAAAGAAATAAGTTGTTTCTGGCCCATGGATAGATTGGAACCTCTTTCAGTAATTACAAAGTCGTATCCACCAGGTAGTTGTTCAATATAACTATGTGCGCCTATTGTTTTAGAAGCTTCTATAACCTGCTCTGGTGTTATGGATGGATCTCGAAGCGTTATGTTCTCCATAACGGTTCCTGTAAATAGGAAAACGTCTTGGAGTACCATCGCAACACGATCTCTAAGGCTTTTAATTTTATACTCATTAATGTCTTTGTTATCAATGAATATTTTGCCTGATTGGATTTCGTAAAACTTATTGAGAATATTGATTATTGTTGATTTGCCAGAGCCGGTACTACCTACAATCGCCATAGTCTTGCCAGGTAATAACTCAAATGAGATATCATTAAGCACATAGTTCGTTTCATCATAGGCAAAGGACACATTTTCAAAACGCAGATGACCATCAATATTATTAGCTTCCAGTGTTCCAGTATCCTTTATGATTTCATCGTTTTCTAATAACGAAAAGACACGTTCTGCCGCAACTAGCCCCATCTGTAGTGTATTAAACTTATCTGCAAGCATTCTGACCGGTCTGAACAACATATTAAGGTATAGGGGAAATGCGACAAATGCACCTATTGAGATATTCATATCCCAGATACCTTTTGCACCGAAAAAAACAAGGAGAGACATTGCAAAAGCAGAAATCATACTAACAACAGGGAAGAAGATAGCGTAATATTCAATCGCATCTAGGTTAGCTTTTGTATATTTTCTATTTATTTTTCTAAACTTTTTAGATTCCTTTTTTTCGGCATTGAACATTTGGACAACCTGCATGCCCGTAATCTGCTCTTGTAGAAACGAGTTCATATTTGATATCTCTGTTCTAACATTTTTGAACGCTACTTTTACTTTTTCTTTGAAAATATAAGTAGCGATAGCCATAAGCGGTAAAGTAACAATACTTATAAGTGCTAACCTCCAGCTCGTATAGAACATAAAACTGATTACGGCAATAATACCTAACACATCAGCTGCGATGTTAAGTACTCCTTGGGTGAATACTTCATTTATCACCTGTACATCACTGATTGTACGCGTTGTTATTTTACCAATTGGGGTTTGATCAAAGAACCTTAACCTTATATTAGATATATGTTTAAATACCCTTACTCTGAGGTCCTTTATGACGGACTGTCCCAGTAATGCAGAGTAATATATAAAGGCATACCTTAAAAAGACAGTTAGAAATAAAAACACTAAATAAACAAAACACAGATGTATAAGCCCAGGAATATCATTGAGTGCAATATGATCATCTATCATTTTATTGATAAGAAAGGGCTTGACTGATGATATGGGTGCAAGAAATAAAGCGACCATAACACAGAATAAGAACAAACGGTTATAAGGTTTGGCTAAACCAAGTACTTTCTTGAGAACAATCCAATCAATATGTTTACTTTTTTCTTCCATCTCTAAGGGAACAAAGATAAACCTCCACTGGTTCTATCGAAATGAATTCTTATTAATCTCAAGCGTTTAGTTGTGGAACTACTTTTTATAATCAGGTTAAAATGTTAATTACTTATTATATATTACGCAACTTCAAAGTCTTAATTATAAGAGATGATTTTTCCTATAGGTGATGATAATATAGTAGGCGGTTGCAAGCCGATAGTTTCTTACACATTGATAGTACTCAATGTTCTCTTTTGGATCTATGAGTTAACGTTAGGAAGCCAAGAGTTTGGTTGGTTCCTAAATGAGCTAGGGAGTATTCCTAATGAAATTACGAGTGGAGAGGACCTGTATACATTGTTTACTTCAATGTTTCTGCATGCTGGTTGGCTGCATATTATAGGCAATATGCTTTCTCTTTGGATATTTGCTGATAATATAGAAGCCATTGTAGGAAGTAAGCTTTTTCTAGGACTTTATGTTGTTGGAGGCCTTTTCGCATCTTTTTGCCATGTATTGTCAGATACTGATTCATTGCTTCCTATGGTAGGGGCAAGTGGAGCAATTGCGGCAATAATGGGTACCTATATAATTATGTTTCCTAAATCTAGAGTAAAAACCTTGATAATCTTTTTCCCAGTATACTTTCCCGCGGTTACATTTTTGGGCTTATGGTTTGTAGGAGAATTGCTAAGCGGGGTGGGAGAGATAAGGAGTGCCGGGCCAGATGCTGGTGGTGTTGCTTATTGGGCACATATTGGTGGTTTTGTCTTCGGGGTAATAGCAGGTTTAATTTTTAAAAATAAATTTGGAGACAAATACAGTTACACAACGGTATAAAAGTAAGGAAGTAGCTTGGTTAAAACCAAATCGCTAATAAATCAACCTTATATCCCCCCAAAACATTAAATGTTAATGTTTTTATCAGAAACAGTAGTTAAAGTAGAGCTTTTGTAGATCTAGCTACATCTAGAATATTAACTTTATAGTGTGATCACAAATAAAAAGAGTTATAGAAAATAAAAATTTAATTCCGATCATTACTTTTTTAGAAACTTATAGTCTAAAAGATGTAACCATCCAGAAACTTAAGAAATAAAGAAGTAAGTCAAGATAGGAATTGATCAGCATTACTAAAAGGACCTTGCAAACGTGTTTAGGTCCTTTAGTTTATTTAAGACCCTGCTTCTTATCAGAATCTTAAACTTATAATTAATTTCATTTTTAAAACTGAAATTAATGCTTAGCACGAAACCAACTCCACAAGAATACCCCTCCTTTTATAAAACATACATTGACCTCTGTCCGGAAGACTTAGTTCCTTTTCTTAAGCAACAGATCAGGGAATATATAGAACTACTTAATACTATAGACGAAAGTCAATTACGCTACTCTTATGCTCCAGGAAAATGGGACATAGGAACTGTAATTCAACATGTTATAGACACGGAAGTAGTTTTTTCATATAGAGCATTAGCAATTTCTAGAGGAGAGAAACAAAACCTTCCAGGTTTTGACCAAGATGACTATGTTACTAATTCAAAGGTTAGGAAATTGTCTAGAAATGAATATTCAAGTTACTTGGAAACAGTAAGGTCCAACAGTACACATCTTATAGCATCTCTTGATCCAGAATCCTGGGGGACAACAGGTAGTGCAAGTGGTAACCCAGTTGCCTTGAGAGCTATTCCTTACATGATAGGAGGTCATGCACAACACCACTTGAATATTTTGAAAGAAAAATACCTGATATAGTATTACGGAGTAATGGCTAAGCTTTATAAAAAAGACATATTAAACTTTATAACCCACTTAACACCACGTCGTGTATGGAATGCACTACTGCTAGTGTCGTCATACTTTCTATCTAAGTATCTGAAAAGACCGATACAATGGGGCTACCCAATGACGCTTTCGTTTGAACCAACAACAGCATGCAACTTGAGATGCCCGGAATGCCCGAGTGGACTGAGGTCGTTCTCAAGGACAACAGGAAACTTAAAAGAAGATTTTTTTAGAAAAACCATAGATCAAGTCTCAAAGAAGCTGATCTATTTGATATTTTATTTCCAAGGAGAGCCATACATTAACCCTAAGTTTCTGCAAATGGTAAAGTATGCAAACAAGAAAGGGTTATATACAATAACGTCTACGAATGGCCATTTTCTTGACAAAAAAAACTGTGTAGCAACTGTTGAGTCAAGGTTAGATAGAATAATAATATCAATAGACGGGACGACACAAGAAACATATGAACAATATCGTATAGGAGGAAACCTAAGTCAGGTTATTGAAGGTGCAAAAAGGATGGTAGCGACTAAACGAGAAATGAAGTCAGTGCTTCCACATATAGTGTTCCAATTCCTCGTCGTAAAGCCCAATGAACATCAAATAAAAGAGATCTATTCTCTTGCGAATAATATAGGTGTAGATGAAGTAAAGTTAAAAACTGCCCAAATCTATGATTATAAAGAAGGACATTCACTCATTCCAACCATTGAAAAATACTCTAGATACAAAAAACAATCAGATGGCACTTATGCGCTTAAATATAGCCTAGTGGATCATTGCTGGAAGTTGTGGCATGCCTGCGTAATTACGTGGAATGGAATTGTTGTTCCCTGTTGTTTTGACAAAGATGCTAAGCACAGACTTGGTGATGTCAACAATAACGACTTTGTAGATATATGGAAAGGCGAGGCTTTCAATGCCTTTAGGGCCAAAGTGTTAAAGGGTCGAAAAGAAATAGATATTTGCCAAAACTGCTCAGAAGGATGTAAAGTTTGGGCTTGATTTAAAACAGATGCAAATCTTCAGTATTTTATTAAATACCACATCATTTCACTAATGAACAAGCGGATTGCTTGATAATCAAGCCTTTTTGCCTAAATTTGACGTTCCCCTATAAATGTTTTTTGATGTCTCAATGAGGAGAATATCAATTTTAAGACTGCTTTATTAAAGTGTTTAATTGTAAAGATTAAATGCAAAACTATTTTGGAAAACTGAGAAATGCTATTTAAGACTATCGTACAAGGGAGAATTGAGTTTGGAACACAGAAGGCCTACGATATGGCAATAAAAATGTTTAACTCAAGAGCAGAAAAATATTATAAAAACGATATACTGTTCCTTCCAGAGGACATCTTTTTTGAGGAAGAACTCATGCTTAATATACCTAGGATGGTGCAACAATGTTTTCCTAAGGCACTTATTAATACCTCATCATTATTAGAGTACATTGTTCAATTTGGAATATCTGGAGAGCTGAATATCTGGCAATTAGACGAAGGCAAAATATTGCACCATAAGCACCTAGAGCCGAGTAGCGATAAAGTTGCCGTCCAACAGTTTTTGAAAGGCAGAGGCCTTGTAAGAAAAGAAGGTATGCAAGAAGAAGCTATCAAAGCTCTCGACAAAGCCATATCCAAACATGTAGGACATGCTCAAGCATATGAGAGAAGAGCTAAGGTCTGTTACATACTTGAAAAATATCATGATGCGATCAGGGATTACAATAAAAGTATAGCACTCGACCCCAACAACCCTTATGCCTATTACGGTAAAGCAAAAGCACTACTAAAAAAAGACCCACCAATAACCGAAGAGTCTATAGAAAGCTTAGGAATGGCTATAAAAAAATCTGTTGCTTTGCAGCAAATTCACTGGAAAGCCAGACGCCTAAAGGGCAACCTTCATCTTGAGACAGAACAATACGAAAAAGCAGAATTCGAGCTGAGACTGTTTACTAAAAGAATATTTCCAGAGGATAACCCCAATTACCTTTGGAACCGGCAAGCCTATTTTAATTATGGAAAAGTCTTGATGGGTTTAGAAAAATACTCAGAGGCAGTAGAAGCATTTGACAGTTCTATAGATCTAGAAGTAGGGAATGATGACATCTTGATGTCTAATAAACTTAGATGTAGAGGTGTCGCTAAGCAAAACGCTGGGCAGAATGGACATATAAAAGACCTCAAGGATGCCGCGGATATGGGAGATAAACAAGCTTTAGAGTTGTTAGGTACAATATAGTAGCCATACAATAACAGAATGCTTAAAAGTTAACCAGTAGGCCCAACAGGCTATTTAACATTTATGTAATGGTCTTTATATAAGGCATATCGTTATAATAACAAATGTCATAGCTTAACACTAAAATATGCGGTTACAAAAAGCCATAACCATATTAATATTCTTTCTAATTTCTATTGCTTCGAATGCTCAGAAGGATAGAGATAATACACCAAACAAATCAGCGCAAAAGGATTATAGTAAAGTCATTAAGTACCTTAAGAAGAATGACAATAATAAAGGAAGCTCCAAACTAGAGGACTTTATTAAGAAGTATCCGACGTATATAAATGCGAGAAAAAAGGCTATTCAGTATTATATGGATAAAGGAAATGTAGACGATGCTGTTTTACATCTAGAAGCATTGATTGCAATGAACCCTACAGATGCAGGTAATTATATGAAGCTTGCGTATGTATACGAGCAAGCATCTAAGTTTCCATTAGCAATACAAACACTGTCTTCTGTAGATAAGAGAACCCTTGAAACTAATGAAATAGAAAAGTTAAGTAGATATGAAGATGAATTGCGTTTTAGGAAAGAGGCATATGCAAATCCAGTGAAAATAGACCTCGTTAAATTAGGCCCAGAAATCAATACTGATAAACTAGAGTACTTACCTACGCTGAATGCAGCAGAAACTAAAATGGTCTTTGTTTCAAGAAAGTACAGCACATCATATGACAGAACTGTAAACGAAGACTTATATGAAGTGATATTAAAAAATGGAGAACCGATAAGTACAGCTCAATCCATAGAAGCTATAAACACAGCTTATGATGAAGGATCTCCTATATTATCTTCTGACGGAAAGGTTCTCATATTCGCATCTAATGATAAGTATACAACTCAAGGTAACTACGACCTTTATATTTCCTTTAATAAGGAAGGACAATGGAGTAAACCAAGAAACATGGGTACAAATATTAACTCAAGGTCGCTAGACAGTCAACCCGCATTGAGCCAAGACGGGAGAACTTTATATTTCAGTAGTACTAGACCAGGTGGCAAAGGAGGTGCTGACATATGGAAAGTGGAACTGGGGACAAACAATAGTTGGGGTAAGGCGATTAATTTAGGTGAACCTATAAATACATCTGGGGACGAAGAGAGCCCGTTTCTTCATCAAGACGAGGAGACCTTGTACTTCAGATCAGATGAACATATAGGACTGGGAGACTTTGATATATTTATGTCTAAGGTACAGCCAGATTCAACTTGGGGTGCCCCCATTAACCTGGGTTATCCTATAAACACTAAAGGTAGTGAAGGTGCATTAACAGTAAACCTATCTGGGTCTAAAGCCTATTATGCTACAGATTCCAATGAGGGGCAAGTGACAGCAGTGCCGCAATTAGACCTTTATACATTCTCATTACCAGAACATTTGTTGCCAGAACCTGTCACATATATTAAGCTTCTAATAACTGATGCAGAAACTAACAAGCCAGTAAGTGCGACAATCAAGATAATTGACCTTATATCTCAAGAGGCTCGACAACTTAATACTTCATCACAAGGAGAGTTGACGTCTATGGTTCGTCCAGGTAACTATGCCGTGGCTGTCAATAAGCAAAACTATTCTTTCCATTCAGAAAACATCGTTTTTGATTCTATACGGGCTTTTGTTAATCCATTTGAGTATAACATTGGTATACATAAGATAAAAGCTAAAGAGAAGGTTGCAATAGAAAAACAATCAACACCTATCGTATTAAATAATATATTTTTTGCTACAGGCGACTATAGGTTGCAGCAAGAATCAACATTTGAAATATCGGAATTGGCTAAAATGTTACTAGATAACCAACAAATAAGAATAAAAATAATAGGACATACCGATAATGTAGGAACCACGGAATCAAACCTTATTCTCTCGCAAAACAGGGCTAAGGCAGTCTATGAAGCATTACTAAACCTAAGAATTGAAAAGTCTCGTTTATTATATGAAGGAATGGGAAGCCAGCAACCTATTGCTGATAATGGAACTGAGCTAGGGCGAAAAACTAACCGTAGAACGGAGTTCGTAATAATAAATTAAGGGCTGCAGAACTTGTTTAAGGCATGCACCATGAGTCCAATTTCTTATTAAGGGCAGGAAAAGTGCTATAGCTTTTTTTATTGCATTCTAAATAAGTAGAGTAACTGTTACTTAACTACTTTTTGTTTTGTTAATAGAGTGACTATCTTCACAAGATCATGCTGAAGCAACTAATAAGGCGGATAATAAATTGTGGCATATTACTGGATGACAATCCAGGGGCTAATGAGAGAATAAGGCTTATTAATACGATTTGCCTGTTTGCCTTTATTGTTGTTTGTATAATAAGTATTTATTTATACTATATAGGAACATTCGACGTATTTGTATTTGTCGCATTTTGCTTTTGTTTTACTATCCCGCTGGTAGCCAATTATTATAGAAGCTATAAGTTTTCAAGGTTTGCACTATATATAGGTTCACTCGCAGGAATAGCAACTACAATGACTGCGACACCGGATAAAATAATTTACTTTTTATTTACAATAATGGTTTTGCCCTATTTGTTTGACAAACAGAAGGTTCGGTTTGTTCTATTGACAGTTACGGTGATGCTTCCACTCGTGTTAATAAGTTGTTTTGACTTGGATATAAGTAGTCCTAGTATCAATAGACAAGTTCTACTCCTTATATCTTCAGCATTTTCTATAATATTGATTCACAAACTTTTGTCCATCAGGACCAATAGGTTAATGCTCAACAAGGAATTGTTAAAGCAGCTTCATACTCAAAGGACTACATTAGATAAAAAGCAAAAAGATTTAAACGGCGTAAATAGACAATTAGAAATCCAGAATAATGAGTTGGAAAACTTTATATATATAGCATCACATGACCTCAAGCAACCCATACGTAATACAATATCATATGTGCAATTATTGATAATGAAACTAACATCAACCGCAGACAAGGAGTATAAGTCTCAACTACAATTGTTAGAGAGCAATGCGATGAAGATTAATAATACAATAAACGACCTTCTTGTTTATAGTAGAATAGGTATAGATGCTGTTTTTACAGAATTTAATTTAGAGGTGTTAACTAAAGAATGTATCAGAAAAATAAAACAGAAAGCAACTTTAAAAGTTTCATTTGAGTTAGACTGTGACCTTAAAGTATACGGCAACAGGAAAGAACTAAAAAGATTGATAATAGAGATTTTAAACAATTCGGTAAAGGCTAAAAAAGAAACAGAAAATCTCATTATTCAACTTAACGCTACGAAGAATGTTAGTAATACGGTGTGCACAATATCAGATAATGGAAAGGGCATCCCTGAAGACAAAATAGACACTATTGAAAACCTTTTTGTATCAGGAGGACTGTCTTCTAGTGGAATGGGTCTAGGGATATGTAGAAAAATAGTGGATCAACATCGAGGGTCATTTAGTATTAGAAATAAGAAGAGTGGTGGGGTAAGGGTAACATTTTCAATTACAAACAAAGGCCAATAATAGATGTATGTAGTTGAGTTGTTAAAAAAATTGAGGCAAACTGGGGTATCACCAGATGTACTTGATAATGACAGGTTGAAGATTGAATTGGTTAACGACATTTGCCTTTTAGCAATATCAGGTTGGATAATAAATAACATTATATTTAACCTTCCTAGTGAACACTATCTAGAGACAATAATAGCGATACCCCAACTAGTATTTTTTATCCTGCCTATTCTGATAAATCGAACATCCAAATCGCGATTATCAATATTCGCACTAATTATACCAGCTTGTATTACATCATCAATATTATATGCTGTTGCTGGTGACAATGGTTATTATGAGTTGATTTTCTTATTCATATTTATTGGTGTTTTTTACCTGATTGATAATCCAAAATGGAAATGGGCATTGTGGTTGTTTGCTTTTGTTTTGTGGTTGATTCCATACCAATTGTCTCAAAACACAACTTCGATATTTGACAACGGCCAGCTTAATGGGCTTACTCAAGTTTTATTTGTTGTGTCAGCAATCGGGATTTTTCTAGTTTCAGAGAAAGTAATTAATCAAATTGGTGGCTATACAGATAAGTATAATACTAAGATACTACAACAGAAAAAAAACCTAAACCTATTAAAGGCAAAGAATGAAGAGCTTGAAGTAAAGCTGGGGGAACTAAAGGTTAAAAACGGAGAGATAGAAATATTTTTTAATCTATCGTCTGCCTATTTAAAAAGACCTACAAGAGAATTGATAAGACTCTCAAAGCAATTAGAAAAAAACAAACTCGTTGAAATCACTCCCGATTCAAAAGAATGTTTTTCCATTATAAATCAGTCTGCAGGCAGAATGAATGAGCTAATAGAGGCTGTCTTTGAATACTCAAGAATTTCCAGTAAAAACCCTAAACAAGAAGTTGATTGTGAGCAGATTCTCGAAGAGGTGTTGATAGATCTTAAGGCGGAAATCGATAAAAAAAATACTCAGGTACTGTGGTCAACAATGCCTACCGTAAATGCAAATAAAGTTGAGTTAAGAATGTTGTTTCAGAACCTTATATCTAACGCTATAAAGTATTCTAAAAAAGATACATCACCAATAATTAAAATCAGTTCGGTGGATAAAGAGACACATTGGTTGTTTAAGGTCAAAGACAATGGATTAGGAATACCTAAAAACCATCAATCAATGATATTCAAGATGTTTCATAAGTTGAATAACTCTATTGATATTCCTGGCACAGGAATCGGATTGGCAAATTGTAAAAAAATTGTAAATAACCATAAAGGAAAAATTTGGGTGGACTCTGAATTTGACCAAGGCGCTGTATTCCTTTTTACAATAAAGAAGGGACTAAATTAAATAGGTTTAATTACCCTTCTTAAGGAAGGATCAAAAATAACACCTCTGTGATTTTGCCCAGGTAGAGTGATTAGATTTATGCTTGGCATTTTTTGCTTTAGCAAAGTTGAAAAACGGAAATCTACCACATTGTCTTTAGTGCCATGTATAATTGTTACGGGGGACTCTACATGTGGTAACTGTGCAGCATTATCTAACTTGTATTTGAGTAAAAAATCAGGCAGAAACCATAAGTATTCGTTTTTTATATCTGTAAGACTAGTAAAAGGAGCGAGTAATATAAGGTGTCTGGGATTGTGCTCTTGTGCTATATAAGAAGCCATTCCTGTGCCTAACGAATAACCAACTATAACGATATCTTCTTCTTTGTAATGCTTATTAAGATACAGATAAGCCTTTTCTGCATCTTCTAACAGTTGCTGGTTGGAGACAATTTTTCCTTCTGTTTTGCCATAACCCCTATAGTCTGGAATCAGTATATCATAACCAAGATCTTTCATCTGTCTTGTCTGGTATTGACCTCTCTTTACATTTCCCTTATTTCCATGTAAATAGAGAATAGCTTTTTGACTTCTGTATTTAGCATTATCATAGACCAATAAGGCATTCATGGACAACACTGACGTCAATGGAATTTCTATTTCTTTTCCAGTTTGGTAGATTTCATCATTAGGATATTGGTGAGGATGGAAGATGATTCGTTCCTGAGCAAAATATACAAAGAGACATAAAAGAACGTATGAGAAGAATAAGCCTTTGAAAAGAAACTTCATATCATATTTAGGAAAAAAAATAGCCCCTCTTTATTTAAAAAGAGAGGCTTATTATTAATCTATTATTATGCTTATTTTTTTACTGCATCTCTAATTTCTGCAAGTAAAGATTGATCAGCAGTCGGAGCTGGAGCAGGAGCAGCTCCCATAAATTTGATCTTTGCTTTACCAAGCATAAATAGAACCATACCTACAATTATTAAGTTAATAATTGTGTTTAACCATTTTCCGTATCTTATAGCATTTGCAGGAGCTCCATCTGCATTCAACTTATCTCCTAATGCAACTTGCATATCAGCGAAATCATACCCACCAGCAAAGTTACCCACGATAGGCATGATTATGTCGTTTACAAATCCATTAACAACAAGACCTACAGCACCTGCTAGTATTACAGCTATTGCAAAATCGATTACGTTTCCAGTAAAAATAAATTCTTTAAATTCTTTTAACATTATTAGTAGTTTTTAGTTATGTGTACAAAGGTATATATTGCGCTAATATATATATAAGTTGTTTCAATATTTAACTTTAATAATAATAAATAAACAGATTCATCATTATGAAACCACTTAAATACCCTTTATTTATACGTAAGATAAACCGCTTTGTCACTTTATAGGTGAAGCTTTATACCACCACTACCATTTATATTGTATCGAAACAGAGAGATGCCTTCCTGCGGCGCTAAGTCCAGATGCAAACAATCTGTAGTGGATATCCGTAATGTTGTTAATTGTAATACTAGCTGTCCAACCTTTGTAAGGTTTAAATGAACCTGCAAGATTATAAGTAACCCAACCAGGTGAACCGTCAATAGTTGCTAAGTCAGGATTGTCTACGCTACCGCCAAATTCCGATAAGGGCTTAGACATGTTGTACCTTATTATTCCGGAGAGTGACCATAACTGTGATTGATAGGTTAGGCTATTCCCACCGTAGGTGGGAGGAATATGGCCAAGTGGTTGACTGTTTCCGTCTATTGTATTAGAAGTTCCTTTCTGTAGGTTAATCGTATTTTTCATCAGCCATTGTTTATTAGGCTGATAGTTAAGTTGCAAAGATAAGCCACGTATATGGCCTCCATTAGCATTTACATTTCCAGTGACCTGTAAGGTGTCTTTACCACTTACAAAGGAAGTTGACCCATCTGGTAAAGTAAAGTCTGTTCTGATTATAGCGTCTTGTAGTGTCGTAATGAAACCAGTGATTCCTGCAGTTATTTTACGGTGTTTATAACCTATTGTGAGTTCATTGTTCCATACTTTCTCAGAGGATAATGTTGGATTAGGGATTGTGATTTCGTCTCTATTGACTCTTACTTTGGCGAGGTCGTCTACATTGGGTGACCTGAAGGCGGTTCCGGTAGAAGCTTTTATGACCCAGTTGTTTTTAGAATAATTAACACCTGATATAAAAACAGCAGCACTGTTTTTGCTTTCTATTCCATCAAAGAAAAAATCGGGCCACTGAAAAGGATCTGACTCTAGGTAATTCATATTAACTTCTTGGGTGGTCCATCTGAGCCCATTGATCCATACAAGTGATGAATCTTGATTTTGCCAGTTGTGTTGTACAAATAAGCCTGCATTAAGTAATTGACTGCCACCACTTGGGTATCTGGTAAGAATATTGGATCGCTCATTGTTGGTAATATCTATAGAATGAGCAGTGCTGCTTACTCGATTGTAATGTAGGTCAGTACCATAAACCAGTTTCTGGGAATGCGATAAACGTTTATTGAAATCAATCGTCATTCCCCATATATTAAGATTTTCAATTTGGTTTTCCTGATTTACCTCATTCAGGTTTCTAGATATGCGGGACTCCTCTATCTTTTGAAAAGAACCTATAAACGTTAATTTATCAAATATCTGATTATTTGCCTTGTATGTAACCTTGGGAGATATGAGTAATCTTTTCTGTGGTCCATAGAACCATTCTGCATATCGCAATTGGCCATTTCTGAATTCAGCTAAGTTGTCATATCTGGGAACATCACTACTGTTAGAGTATTGGATGTTGAACTCTGATTTGATGTTATCTGAGAATTTATAGATCCATTTTTGTAGAATATCCATTTGGCTGTAAGCCGTTCCTACTTGTACGTTGGGGTCGGGATTAGTTATCACTTCATCACCGTCTGGTCCAGGCACTACATATACTTTTCTCAATCCAAAATCTGGATAACGATCGTCTCGGCGAGACCCCATTTTTAAGTCTCCGTAATCCGCAAACGTTATACTTGTAAGTGATCCAAACTTCTTTTTAGCAATTCTATAATCGGCATGTATGCGTCGCTCATTATTGGAGGAATTGTATCTTATATAGGCACTACCAGATTGTTTGTATTTTCTATCTGAATCGAAGTTGAGTAATGGGGATTTGGATTTGTAATGGACAACACCTCCTAGGGCTTCACTTCCATAGAGTAAAGACCCTGGACCGTATATTACCTCAACTTGTTCCAGGATAGATGGGTCAATAGTAATAGCATTTTGCAAATGACCATTTCGATAAATAGCATTATTGAGTCTGACGCCATCAACGACGAGTAACACCTTATTGGCTTCAAAACCTCTTAATATAGGGCTCCCTCCACCCATCTGACTTCTCTGTATATAAGCGCCACCATTGAGTTCTAGCGCATCTGCTGATGTCTGGGCATGAGAAGAATGTATCTCAGAAGCTTTGATTCTATTGACTTGATACGGAAGATCTATTTCTCTGGCTTCTGTCCGACCTATCACGACAACTTCTTCTAGCAAGAGGTTATTTGGTGTCATACTGATGGTAAAGTCAAGATCAGTTGTTACAGCATAAGAAACACTTTTGTCAAGATATCCTATATAGCTTAATTCAATTGTCTTGTTGGGAACAAGAGTGATTTCGCAGGCACCATTGATGTCAGTGCTGTAGTGTAATAAGTTATGTGTAATGTTGACACCTATCAATGGTAAGTTAGATTCGTCTGTAACCTGAATCGTACTCTGACCTGTCCCTTCTATTGCAAATACTAGAAATATTAAAAGCTTATGCCAATGGCAATTGTATCGTAAAAGTTGTCCCCTCATCTGTCTTAGAATTCTTAACATATATCTTCCCACTGTGATAATTCTCTATAATACGTTTTGCTAATGAAAGGCCTAGCCCCCATCCGCGTTTTTTGGTTGTGTAACCCGGCATGAAAACCGCTTTATGTTTAGATACAGGAATACCTTTTCCTGTATCGGATACTTCAATGATAGCCTTAGTGTTTTTTTTATACAGCTTGACATTTATACGGCCACTATTCCCCATAGCGTCAAGTGCATTCCTGAGTAGATTTTCTATAACCCAATCAAATAGGTGTTTGTTTATTTTGGCATTTACAGCTGGACTAGAAAGCTCAGGAAAATCAAAAACCATCTTCCTAGCCGCACGTCTCTGCATATAAGTTTTACAAGTATTAAGTTGATCTACTAAGTTTACTTGTTCTAGTTCTGGATGTGATCCAATTTTAGAAAACCTGTCTGCTATTAATTCCAATCTGGTAACGTCATTTCTCAGCTCTTCTACTACCTCAAGTTGCTCTAGGTTAGTTCCAGATAGGTCTTTTAGGTATTCTATCCATCCTATGATAGCGGATATTGGCGTTCCTAATTGATGAGCGGTTTCTTTGGCCATACCAGCCCATACTCTATTCTGTTCTGCTTTTCGCGAAGTTGAAAAAAGGTAATACCCAAAAGCTATGAATGTACTAAGTAGTAAAAACTGTACAAGGGGAAACAAAGAAATGTGCCTATGAAGCTTAGAGTTTTCATAATAAATATAACGGGCATAACCTTGGCCTTCGATGGGACGAAAACCATTTTTGGTTAATTTATCTACGCGTTTTCTTAGGTAGTCTTGATCTGTTGTCTCTTCATCATCATCACTGTAATGGTATCCGACAAGCTTGCCTTCTTCACCTTCTAGAATGATAGGAACGTTACCAAGACTATCTATGATATAGAATTCCATGGCTGTATCATCGTTCTGGTTCTTGGCATTGTTGCCCAGTGACTTTACGGCCTTGGCATAGGCATTAACATTTATTGTTTCTCTCTCGGCGAGGCTTCCTGCAAGATATTGGGCATATAACATAGAGCATAAGACGATAAGTACGCCTATGACAGCGAGCAATACCTTCCATGTTGACTTATTCCTGTAAATATCCATTCAGTAAGTAAAATATTCTATGTTACTAACGATCTCACTTAGATTCAAAGTATAAAGCGCTTCTTGTTCCTAGAACCTCTGAGTAAGCAATAAGTTATATACCCTCAACATCAATTACCTCAAAATTACTAATATTCACACATGCTAAAGCAAAGGACAAAATACTCGCTAGTTAATTCTGACTAAATGCCTTTGTTTTATATATTTTTGTATTCAAATTAGAGTTACCTTAAAACGTAATAAACTGAAAACAGATAAGACATATCTCATTGATAATGAGGAAGATATAACTGAAACAGCGGCGCTGTTGACGGCTGACTTGAAACATAAAGTTGTACTTTTCATAGGAGAGTTGGGGGCAGGAAAAACAACATTTATAAAAGCACTACTAAGGTCAATGGGCTCTTCTGATGTAGGGAGTAGTCCTAGTTTTTCTATTATCAATGCGTATAACTGTGACGACGTGATGGTCTACCACGTAGATCTCTACAGATTAGATACACCTGAAGAGGCATTTCAACTCGGTATAGAGGAATATTTGTACTCAGGAGATTATTGTTTTATAGAGTGGCCACAACTTATATATGACTACATAGAACCGCCATATCACATATTACGCATAGATGTATTAGAAGATTTTAAGCGTAAACTTACCCTGATGTCATAATTCTATCTAACTTAACTATTGAACTCGTAGTTAAAAAACCAAATACATGCCTGAAGGAGAGAAGAAATTTGATTTTTCTGAATTTTTTACGGAAGGACAATATCAGACACAGACGGAAGTCTTGGAAATAAGCAATAAGGGTAAAAGCATCACAATTGGAATTCCACGTGAGGAAAACAATGATGAAAATAGAATTGTTCTTGTTCCTAACTCAGTTAGGGCTATTATAGGACATGGACATAAGGTTCTTGTAGAAAAAGACGCAGGCACTAAATCAAACTACTCTGACATGGATTACTCCGAGGCTGGCGCTGAGGTTCATCCAAGTAAAAAAGAGATATATAAAGCTCAGATCATAATAAAAGCATCTCCTCCTACAATTGATGAAATAGAATTGATGCAAGAAGGGGCCATGCTTATATCGCCTATTGTATTACCTAGAATGGAACAAGAATACCTTCTTGCGTTAAAACGTAAAAAGGTTATTGCCATTGCAATGGAATACCTGCAAGATGAAAGCGGTTGTTTTCCGCTTGTACGGATAATGAGCGAGATTGCTGGGATGACTTCAATATTTACAGCTGCAGAACTGTTAACATATGGTCATGGTGGTAGAGGCGTTCTACTGGCCGGTATATCTGGTGTTCCTCCAGCCAAAGTTGTGATATTAGGTGCAGGTGTCGTAGGTGAGTTTGCGACAAAAACTGCATTAAGCCTAGGAGCTTCTGTAAGAATTTTTGATAATGAAGTTTCTAAATTGATGCGCCTACAGAATATCATAGGCCGACAACTACATACCTCTACATTTAACCCCGTTTACTTAGCTTATCAGCTAATGAGTGCTGATGTCGTAATAGGTGCGATCCACTCCAAAACCGGAAGGTCCCCTGTTTTAGTAACAGAAGACATGGTTTCTAAAATGAAGGAAGGCTCTGTTATCATTGATGTAAGTATCGACCAAGGCGGTTGTATAGAAACGTCAGAAATAACAAACCATAAGAAACCCACAATAACAAAACACGGTGTGATTCATTATGGTGTACCTAATATTGCTTCCAAAGTGCCGCGAACGGCCTCGATGGCCATTAGTAATATCATTATGCCAATCCTCATCAACGCGGGTAACAATGCTTCTCTAGAAGGTCTGCTATATGGTGGCAATGGTGTGCGAAATGGTGTTTATTGTTATAAAGGCGCCATAACCAATGATTATCTGGCTAAGCGATTTGGCCTAAAGTATCAAGATATAAACCTTCTTATAACCAATAAGTTTTCATAAAAAGACCCCATAGATTACTCTACAGGGTCCATTTATAAATCGATTTCGTTAGCGTAGTAATAACGATGCAAATGTGTGATATGTGTTGTATCAACTCAGAATTCCATATTTCCTATTGTGCCAACTCTAGCTCCTCACCAGTAGCAAACGTGTATTTATCTTTAACGAAGTTACACCACGTGCATTTTTCATTATCGCAAGTTTCATCAAACTTATAGGCTTTGATATTTGCCATTGTTTCTTCTATCTGTTGGCCTACGATTTCAATATCTTGATCTTGAACAAAGATTTTCTCGGTTCTGAACTTATTGTATTTGTCGGGTTCTACAAAGTCTATCACGCCTGCCGTCATGTTCCAGTTGTGTTTTCTGTCTGACAAGAGAAGCAACTTATAGAAAACAATCTGTCTCCAATAATCACCTCCTAGTGGATTCTTTTCAGATGCGGCTTCTAGTTTTTCTCTTCTATATTTACCCGTTTTATAATCTATAACGTCGACATCATTACCAGAGATTTCTACTTTGTCTAAGAAGCCCTTGAGCGGTACACCATTAAACTGGGCATTGGACAATTCTTCTTCTAGTGCATATTTTTCTACCGCTGTCCAATGGCTTATTTTTTCAGTATGTAGTTGTGTTAACACCATCTTACCATGCGTCATGTAATCCTTGTATTGCACATCAGTAAAGTGAGACTTGTGATAGTGCATACTTTCGCCAAAATAGAATAACAACTGACTTAACTCATCTCCTTTTTCTTCTTTTATATGTGATATAAACTGGTGCAACGCATCATGTATGGCACTACCGAATCCTGAAGAAGCTGTCCTCGCCTGAGGAATCCTGAGTATAGATTCAAAGTAAAAACTCACGGGACAAGTCAAGTACTTGTTAAGATGCGTCACAGATAGTCTGTATCCTTCTAGCCAGTTATCAATGTAATCTCTATCTATGAGTGGAACAACTTGCGCTTCTTTTCTTAATAGGTTATAATAGAATTGTAGTGTCGTATCTTCCGTTACTTCTTGATGCGACAGATGACCATCCTTTTCCATTAACTCATCTACAAATGTGCAAGCATTGAGATCCTTTCCATCTTCATTTTGTATTGCATAGGAAATAAGAAGGTCTGTTTTGGCCCTAGTCATTGCGACATAGAATAGGCGCCTTTCGTCTTCTTGATTGTTATCCGCGTCACCGTTTATACCAGGAGGGTAACTGTAACTGGTTCCATTAGATCGGGAATTATCCCAGATTGATTTATTACAACCTATGATATATACTTTTTTGAATTCCATACCTTTTGCACCGTGAGCGGTCATAAAGCGGACGCCTTTTTCGGAGGTAATCTTTTTACTGATTTTGAGACTGATTCTATTTTCATCCATCTTATCCCACATTTGTAACAAGTCTATGAGCTGTAGGTCAGGCTTTTTAGCGGTTTCGTTTTTTATAAAATCAAAAAACGTACTTATCACTTGCAAGTTCCATGACCGCTCTTCGTCTGCCATGAGGTGTTGTAGGATACGTCCCTCGTTGAGTAATTTCTGGAATAACACTTGTATAGTCGACTGAGGAATTGACTGTATCCAACTGTCCAATAAACTTGTGGTACGATGAATAGAGCCCGCATTAATCAAGTTGAGAGTCGCTAACTTCTCTTCATCTGCAAGCATTGAACGCCAGTCGGGATAGTTGCCATCAGCATCTTTTCTCTGCATATGCATCGCCAACTTCCCCACATCTACAGCATGGTTACCGAAATAGGAATAATGTAATATTTCGAAAAGACGATTCTGCCCTGAGCCAAATTGCTTTAATTCAGCAGCGAGATAACCCAGTAGGTTTCTTATGTTTTTGATAATAGGCAACTCCAGTATGTTTACCTTTTTCTTAATATTGTAAGGTACGCCTCGCTTCTCTAGTACCGTTACAAGTTCATCGACTTGCCTGTGTTTACGATAGATAATAGCCGTGTCTCCTAGCGACTCGGGCGCAGATAAATATTGGGCTTCTAGTTGTTCTGCAATGCTTGATACTTCATCAGATGTTTTGTCGTAAGCCTGGATAAGTGTTTTCTGACTATTGCTTTTATATTTTCCACTTGCAACAAGTTGCTTAGTTGTGTTTTCTGGCCCTACTTTTATTCTCTCTTTATTGTTGTCGATAAGACCAGCGGAACTGTTAAGTATCTCTTGGCTAGACCGGTAGTTTTCCTCTAGAAAAATAGTTGTTGGACTGTAGGTTGTTTGGAACTCTTGGATGTTTCCAATGTTAGCGCCTTGGAATTTATAGATGGCTTGATCATCGTCACCCACTACAAATACGTTGGGACTGTCCCAATAGTTGATCAGTAAATTTATAATCTCGTTCTGAGCACCATTGGTATCTTGATACTCATCTATCAGAAAATACTGGTATCTCTCTTGGTACTTGAGGAGTAAGTCTTGATCTTCTTTAAACTTGGTTAGAACCCAAAGGATCATATCAGCAAAATCATATCTCCCTATCTCAAGTAGGCTACTATTATAAGTATCAAACTCTCTCACCGCTGCCGATAAATTATTGAACTTCTTTACAGCTTTCTCATAATCTGCTGGCTTCAGATCTCCTTTTTGAAATACTTGACCCGTTTTTTTATTGGTGTACTTTCTTTTATAAAGAAAGTCTGGATCAGTCTTGAGATCTTCTAAGTGACTGGCTATAATTTCCAAAAAACTATCTGGCTTGATGTTTTCTTTTTTCATCAATGCAAACAAGTTTTTCATCCTAGGAATCTCTAGAAACTTGTCTTGTTTGAATCTTTTGAGGGGATTATCGTCTGCTAGGTTTTCTATTATCGATCTGTAGACGTCAACCTCTTCTAGTTCGGTAAGGGCTTCCAGTCGTTTGTAACCGCCAAAAACATCTATGTTTTCATTGATAACTTGGTTACAGAATCCATGGAAAGTATATATATGAATCTGATGGGCCGTAGGCCCAATAATCTTGATCAACCTACTTCGCATAGCTACCGTAGCCGCGTCCGTATAAGTCAGGCAAAGTATATTGTGTGGCGCAATCTGTTGTTCTAATAAGATTTTACCTATCCGCGTTGCTAGAATCTGTGTTTTTCCAGTTCCAGGTCCAGCATTCACCATAACAGGGCCTTCTATCTGGTCTACGGCTTGTTTCTGTCGTTGGTTAAGCTGGTTATAGGCTTGCTGGAAAGCAGATGTTGTAACGGCCTTGGGTTGTGATTGGGAGAATGTAAATTCTTGTTGCATAGTTGTTGTTACTTGACCACGAAGTTAATAATATGAGGTATTAACCTAATTGAATGTGTGGAAAAGAAAGATAATAAGAATTGTAAGGACTCTTAGGGATTGATAGTAAAGAATTAGTTGGGCTTTATCTGTTGTGATACCCTCTATAATTCATGTAATAAGATTATTGTTATATCAATTATCTTGACTAAAAACATAAAGTTGTTTATCTTTAGTTATGTATTTAACAGATTTACTAGACAAACAAAGAGTAAATGTTATAATTACAAAAGTCAATGCAACAGATCTAGGAAATAGTAAGGCGTTTAAATTCGATTGGAAATCAGAGAATAAATTCGAAGTATATCAATTAGTCTTGACTTCTACAGGTGAAACTTTAGGACTAATTTCATTAAATAAGATTTTTGAAGAACTAAGAATTGAGATTAGACTAATTGAGATTCAGAAAGCAAATATTGGGAAAAATAAAAGGTATGATAGAATTGCTGGAATTCTAATCGCATATGCTTGCAAAAGCGCCTTTGATATAGGCTTTTATGGATTTGTGTCCTTGATTCCTAAAACCAAATTGATAGAACATTACAAAAACAAATATGGTTTCAAACAGTTCGGAAGACAGCTGGCATTACAGTTTGAATCAAGTGCCCAATTAATGAATAAATACTTAACAGATGAATAACGCAAAAGAATATTCTTTACCTCCACATGGTTTAAATAAAAAAGAAAAAGCAAGTGCAGATGCCATTCTTTTAAAAGCAAGGTTAGAGAGTTTGTCTAGGATGGGCGACGAAGAAAAAATATACGCTAATTTAATAAGCCTGAAATTCAAATTAGTAGACTATATCCAATTGGGAATGTATAGTGAAAAATTTTCATTTTCAGAATTTCTAAAACGTTATGTTACAATTCTAAACATATCAAGAAGACAACTTGCGTCAGACTTAAGTGTTCACGAGACTAGATTTTCTAGATTAATTAATAATAAAGAAAATCCGGGAGTAGGAATTCTCTACAGAATCGAAGAACATTCCAACAATATGATTTCCGCATCAATGTTATGGAAAATTGTTAACATGAAATTATCGGTTGAAATTGAAAACAACATTAAAGAAAGAAGAAAACAATCAAAGCTGGTAAAAAATAAACTCAAATTGAAAACAGCTTAGTGTATCAGATTGTACCTAATAATACCTTACGTCGCTAAGACGATGAGTATTACTGTACATAATATTAAGTCTAAGGTTAGACTTAACCCTACTCTTCCATAAACAGATCGGAAATTACCTGATCACCCAATAACTTACCGCTAGGCGTAAGCAGGTATG
>JALZVB010000310.1 GCA_023300835.1 Saprospiraceae bacterium
CTCATCAGTTCTTTACTATTGAGTAAATACCAGCGTATAAGAGAAAGTGTTTTACTCAGGACCATAGGTGCCACTAAGGGCCATATTCTGAAAATAAACATCACGGAATATTTTGTTCTCGGTACACTTTCCGCTTTTACAGGAATTGGTCTTGCTCTGGGTATATCGTATCTCATTGCGACTTATCAATTGGAATTAGATTTCAATATTGATTGGATTCCTATATTTTTGATTCTTGTCTTTATTGTAGGATTGACAGTTGTCATTGGTGTTTATAATACTAGAGAAATTATTAATAAGTCGCCATTGGAGGTATTGAGAAGGGAAGGGAGTTGATGTGTAATAGGGCTCGGATATTAAGCAATTCAGTATTACATATACAATTATAGCAAACAACTCTCAAAACATCCCATTCGGGTACAATTGCATCAAATTCGTATATTTTATACCCATTGGGGTACAATTCTAGCTACGTTAAACCATTTTATACCCTTACGGGTTTATTTAGTTGAATTACCATATCTTTGTACCCGTAAAGGTACAATATGGGTAAAGAAAAACTAACATTGAATCAATTTGTAAAAGCAAAGAGGAAGTCTCTAAAGCTTACTCAGAAAGAAATGGCGGAGAAAGCTGGTGTTGGGATCAGGTTTTTAAGGGAACTGGAGAGGGGAAAGGAAACATTAAAAATGGACAAAGTAAATCTCGTACTTGACCTATTTGGCTGTGAGCTAGGACCTATAAAATATGAAAGACAATGAGGTCAGCTAAAGTAATCATGTATAATAGATTAGCTGGTATTCTTAAGGAGGATGTAGACGGTTATCATTTCAGTTACGACTCTAACTACTTAGTAGCTGATAAAGCTGAAGCTATAAGTCTTACTATCCCATTGCAACGAGAACCACATTCAAGTAACATACTCTTTCCTTTTTTTGATGGATTGATACCTGAAGGGTGGCTACTGGACATCGCAATAAAAAACTGGAAACTCGATATGAGAGACAGAATGAGTTTGTTATTAGCAACTTGTCAGGACTGTATAGGAGCTGTTTCTATTGAAGAAATAAATGAGGGTTAGAAATGAAGAGATGTTTACATTGTTATAGAGAAATTACAGATCCAATATACATGCCTCATGAATATCATAAAAAATGTAGTAAAAAACTCTTTGGTACTACTGTCCCACCTGTGCTAGATTATACCCAAGGAGAGATGAGGAAACTGGCAGAGAAAGTTATCAAAAGTCACAAGACAGTTACTGGAGTTCAACCTAAACTTTCACTGAGCAGGAAAAAGATGTCAGATGATACCACTACTGAGAAGTTTACAATAGTTGGATTATGGGGACAATATATTCTTAAACCACAAACTGAAAGCTACGCAGAATTACCAGAGATAGAAGATGTAACAATGCATCTAGCTGAAAGTATAAGAATTAAAACTGTCCCTCATTCGCTCATAAGACTAAAGTCTGGAGAATTGGCTTACATTACCAAAAGAGTAGATCGATCTAAAAAAAGAAAGTACCACATGGAAGACATGTGCCAATTAACAGAGCGACAGACAGAACATAAATACAAAGGATCACATGAACAAATAGCCAAAGCCATAAATTTATATACTGCCAACCCTGGTTTAGAAAAAGTAAACTTTTACGAACTGGTATTATTCTGTTACTTGACAGGTAATAACGATATGCATTTAAAAAATTTCTCCTTGCTCAAAAATGAAAATCGAGAATACAATCTTTGTCCAGCCTACGATTTAGTAGCTTCTGAACTAGTCGTAGAAGGTGATGACGAAGAACTGGCGTTGACCTTAAACGGTAAGAAAAAGAAACTGAAAAAGAATGATTTTGAGGCAGCTATGAATACAAGTGGAATCAATCAAAAAGCCATTGAGAACATATTCTCAAAATTCAGAGGCATCAAACCCGTATGGTTCGAGATAATTTCTAACAGTTTCCTTTCAACAGAAATGAAATTGAAATACAAGGAACTTATAGAAGTAAAGTATCAGAATATATATGCTAATTAGATAGCTGAAAACTCCTTCTTAACACTGCCTGCCCTCCCAAAAATGCTAACATATAAAGATATACATCTCCTACATCTTCATTAACAATTGCTTCTTCAACTTTCTTTTATACTCTTCAAGTAACCAGTCTTTATAATTTCTAGTACTCTTAGCAATCAGATAGCAATACTGCTTAACACGATAACTTATTTCTGGTTCTAGCAATCTTACAAGACCATAGGCATCCGCAATCCCTTCACAATTTTCCATTATGATCTTGGCATGTTGATCTATAGATCTATCTAATACGACAGAAGATTTGGCACCCGTTACAACAACTTCTTCATTGACCGCTTCTAGGTCAAAATCTAAGTCAGTCGAATTAACAAAAAGAGCTCTCAACTCTTCTGGCATTGTATACTTAAATTGCCTTTCTAGGTCCTCATCAGTTATAAGGCTCTGTAGATAGAAATCTGGTGCTCTGAAAATCTTATCCCAATCAATATCTGTTGTCCACAATCCGAATCTGGCAACATTGTTACCGAGATCAATAATTTTAAAGTCTTGTTTGTTAGGTAATATCCTAGATCCTCTACCTATCATCTGGAAGTACAGCGTAGGAGAACGCGTCGCCCTATTCATTATGATCGTATCAATTGTAGGTTCATCAAAACCCGTCGTTAATATACCTACTGAAGTCAGAATCGCATTATCTGTATCCCTGAACCATTGTATGGTAGCATCTCTTTCAACTTTACCCATTTTACTATCGAGGTGTCTGATATTATCATAACCTGCCTCAGTAAATGTTATAAAAACTTGCTTAGATGTATTGATACCGTTATTGAATATTAGCGTCTTTTGTCCGAGGGATCTTTGGCGATAAGCATAAAGTAGCTTACTCTGCATCTGGCTATCACCGTACAACATCTCAGATGACTTTACGGTATAATCACCATTGATACCTACTTTAAGAGATGTCAATCCTACATCGTAAGTATAGGTAGTTGCTTTGGATAGAAACTTATTCTCTACTAGAAAAGAGATCGAAGGTCCACATATGAGTTCGTCATATGTGTCTTTCATAGGCAACTTAATATTGGAGCTCAATGGTGTTGCCGTTACACCTAATATAAATTGCTCCTCGAAAAACTTAAATAACTTTCTAAATGAGTTGTAGTGGGCTTCATCAATAATAATAAGGCCTAGATCTTTGAATACAACCGTTTTTTCTTGTAGACGGTTATTAAGCGTTTCTACCATGGCTACATAAGCCTGGTGTTCATCTTCGGCACCTAGTTCTTTAACTTTACTTTGTATAACCATATTGGTGACACCAAATTCACTCAACATATTAGAAGTCTGCGCACTTAACTCAATACGATGCGTCATTATAAGGACTTTCTTGCCAGTCATTTCTATATAACGACGTGTTATTTCAGAGAAAATGACCGTTTTACCACCACCCGTAGGCAACTGATAAAGTAGATTATACTGTGAAGGACAATTTTTGAATCTCTCAAATATATGTGTAAGGTCCTCTTTTTGGTACTTATATAACTCCTTAATCTTCTTTTCTTTTTCTTCCATGCACTGTGTCTTTCTATTAAAAAACTGGCTGCAAATGTACGACTTTAATAAGCTTCAATAGCTAAAAATCGGTTAAAGGATGAATATATTTGCATACTGAACCCGTAAATAGCTTTATTTAAGATTTTGATTATCAGGCTTTTGCAACTTATTGCAAACCTAGTAGCATAATTTGATGCCAGAATCTAGGATATATACACAACACATATAGGCTAGTTTATGTTCTGGCAAAAATTTTGTCTGATTATTATCGATGGTAATCTAAAAAACAGCCATTAAGCTACAATTGCGAGTAACTTATTATTCGAACCCATATTTTAATATACTTTTACAAAAATGGACCTTAGTATGAAGCATATTTACAACTACATTATTTGGTTTTCCTTTATGTTATTCTGCTGCTTTTCAGTCTCAGCTCAAGAGAAAACTGTCGACATTAACTGGATGAGTTGGGAAGAAGCACTTGCCGCAAACGAAAAAGAACCACGTAAAATGTTCATAGATGTCTATACAGAATGGTGTGGCTGGTGTAAAAACATGGATAAAGGCACTTTTCTAGAGCC
>JALZVB010000311.1 GCA_023300835.1 Saprospiraceae bacterium
GTATAATATGCAGCTTGTGCCGTTAAGTTTGTTCCTCGAATGTGTGGAAAAAAAGCGTCGGCACATAAATTTAATTCAGATAGAGGCTCAAAAACAGGAAGTGCCTTTAAGATTGTCACCAAAAAACAAGTTTCAAATCCATTGACACAATCAAAGGCGTACAAGACACCTGTATTATCTATGATTTCGCCTACTTGGTAACTCTGTCCTTGTCCACTAGGCTCTGTAAAGTATTTTAACTCACTTGAAAGACCTTGACCTGTGGGTTTCGGTAAATTAATAAGAGAACAGGCTATAGTATCTGACATTGGGTCAAATTGTCCTATTGTTTTCTGAAAAAAAACTATGTGAAAAATTATAATAGCTAATACTCTTTTCATGGGAATTGATTAGAATAGATAATTAAAGGTCAAAAACCATGATGATCTGTATTGCAAACAGGTCTAATATATGCTTCATTCCTTGGGGTATCGACCCTTAAAAACTTTTGAAGGTTAGTTTTCCATACAACCTCTTTACATTATGTTAGATTGTAATTAATAGAAAAACCGTAGACAGGTTTACAACGTAACTATATTAACTGTTGTGACAAGAAACATGACATAGTTTTTGTTTTTTAAATCATGTTTAGAAGAAAGGCCCAGAAAGGATAACTCTTGACTATTTGGAGGTTGCAAGTATACCCTCCGCCCAAGTAAAACCATCGTTCATAACCTGTGCCATAGAAGAGTATTCCCAATTACCATAACGACCTAAAATAACGACGCCTTTACTGAGGTAGTAAGCCTTTAATTTTGCGACAGCTTGTTTACTCGTTTCTGTAAATACGACGTAAGCTGGGCTGATGACCTTTATGTTGACATCTATAACCTTGCAACCCTCTGGGAGAGCATTGGCTTTATTGATGTCTGCTATCGTTGTGTTTTTTATTTCTTCGTTTGAGCGAATAGGAATTTCACTGGGTTCTGTGATTTCTGTCATAAGGCCCCATCCTGTTGCAGGCGCTGTATGCGGATCAAAATTGTGCATATATACAAGCCTGTTGAAACTTAAGTCAGGATCACTGTAATACCTCCAGTGTCCTCTGTTTTCAGGCCTTGGTCCTTCTATGCTCAACATAACACTTATGACGCGATTACTCTGTAGTCTCTGGGCCGCAGATTGTAGTTCTTGCGGCAAGTTCTTTGTGCAACGGACCAATGTCGGTAATGGAACCGTACTGAGACAATAATCAGTAAATTGTATTTCCTCGGTAGTGATTTCTCTTTTTACAGTGACCGTCTTATTGTCTAGATCAACTTCTATGACCTCAGTATTGAGTTGCAGATCATTTAACTTATCTGCCAGTGCCATTGACAATAACTCCATTCCCTTGTAAGGAGAACTTTTGGGTGGTCTTGGATACCAACCATTGGAATTATAAGGTTTGAAGTCTTGGTGATCAGATAGAGCGCCACGGAGAACTTGTACGTAATCTGGGGTATCTATATTCCATTGGAAACCAGAAGGCGCTAACTCTGAAAGGGGTCGCTTCCATACTTTTCTATTATAGGGAAACATAAAAAGCTCACAGAAATACTTTCCAAATGAAAAAGATAACATCTCCTCAAAGTTATTGGCTTGCCTCTTTTCTACCCTAAAAGCTTCTATCGCTAGATCTTTAAGTGTATTTATAATGGCCTCTTGGTTGAGTCCTGATAAGTGCATCTGAAGAGGATACCTACTAGACCCTTCTAGCGTTTCTACCCAGGCTTCAGGATGTATGGGTTGGAGTACATCTCCTATGATCGGCTTGACTCTATTGGCCAATATTTCTTTGTCTTGAAAGTGTAGTAAGTGTAACACATGGTCAAACCAGTAACCGTTATGGTTATCTGTTTTTACCAATCCGCCCGGTCGAGAAGATTTTTCTACTACTACTGCCTTGTCTTTTAGGATATAGGCTGCTGACATTCCTGTTAGTCCCGCGCCTAGAATAACTACTTTCTTTCTCATGCTGAATGAACAAGCGTATCACCTGTAATAGTAGACCTATTACCTAGAATATTGTTAATGATGTTTTCGACAGTAGGCCAATCTTGATGACCTATGAGGTTATTGATGTTAGATAAGTCAGGGTTCCGCTGTCTTACGTCTATTTTGTTTTTGAAAACAGCGTCATAAGGTTTGTACACTTTGACACTTTTAGACTTGGTGATTCTTATTATCGTATCAGCCAACTCATTAATCTCTATACTATTAGGGCAACCTATATTAACAATGTTATTGGGTTTAACCCATGCCTCATCCGTATTTATTAACTGATAAAGGCAGGTTGTAAATTTCTCTACACAGCCAAAAGATCTCGTCTGCTTCCCGTCATCGTATATGACGAGTGGTTCATGCTTAAGTGCACTCTCTATAAACGTAGGTACAACCATTCCATATTTACTAGACTGCCTTATGCCTATAACATTAAAAGGTCTGACAATCATTATGTCTCTGTTCTCATCCATAGAAGCTGAACCTAATTGCTCTAGCGCATATTTTCCTGCAGCATAGCCTAGCTTGTCTCCATCATAATGCATGGCGTTATCAATAGAGATGGATTCTGTTTCTTTGGATACATCTTTAGTGTTACCATACACTGCTGATGATGAGAATAAGACAATTGGAATATCTTGGCTTATTGACAACATATTAGTGGTGCCTTGTTTAGATAATTGATAAGACACATCTGGTTTCTCGTAGACCAGTTTCATACCTACGTAACTGGCCAGGTGAAAGATCAACGATACCTTGCCTTTGATGCTTTCTAACAACTCAAGATCCAAAATAGATCCTTCTATAAATTCTAAGTTTTCGTGGTCGACGGGAATATTCTCTAGGTAACCGGTAGATAAATCATCCAGTACTATTACTTTTTTTCCTCTGTCTAATAGGAAACGGACGAGATGGCTTCCTATAAATCCGCACCCACCTGTAATGAGTATGCTTTTGTTTCTGTCAAAAAATTCCATAATGGTGTTTTGTTCTAAAAAACATTGTAATAATGCAAACTTCTGGCAACATTCCTGTAGCCTGAAAAATTCACATAGAAATGAAAAGATGATAGAAAATGAAAGTTATCAGTAACAGATTAAGTAGTAAATATAGGTTTTCTTCACGAAACACATAGTTTTTATTAATATTTGTTTTTTCTCTATGTGTTTGTTTTGAAGGGCTTTATTTGACCAACGTCGGAAGAACTCAAGAGTTAACCAGACATATAAAAATAACCCAAACACATGGTTTGAGCTACGTTTAAAGGCTTGCAACAACTTGACCTACTTACACATTAAGCGTTATTTGTCATATTGATATCAATCGTCTGATATGGAATACCTATGTTTTGTTTGTCAAATTCTTTCTTGACATTTTCTTGCATATAGAATAATGTATCCCAGTAATGTTCACTTTTACAGAAAGGTCTTGAGGCTAGATTTACAGAACTGTCATCGAGTTCAGCAACAACGACGGCTTGTGCAGGAGCATCTAAGATGTAAGGGCAGTTTTTTCCTACTTCCATAATTACATGCCTTGCTTTATCTATATCATCATTATATCCTATTCCAAATGTTAACTCTACACCTACTTCACCTTGGCCGGAGATATTTGTTATGTCATTACCGGTAACATTGCTGTTAGCAATTATGATTCTTTTGTTATCTAATGTTTTAAGAGTTGTATTAAAGGCATTGATAGAATCTACAGTTCCTACTGTTGCTCCACCACCTATTTTCACTAAGTCGCCTATTTTGAAGGGTTTGAAAATCATCAATAGAACTCCTGAAGCAGCATGTCCTAACGTCCCATTTAGGGCCATTCCTACACCTACCATTAATGCACTAAAAATGGCAATAAATGAAGTTGTGTTAACACCAAACATACCTGCGACAGAAAGTAAAAGCATAACCTTCAATCCCATCCCGATCAATGATGATACGAAATTGGTTAATGTTAAATTCATCCCAGAATGCAGAATGGCCTTGGTACTAAAAGAAACAATTCTCTTTATTATCCAAAATCCGACAACCAATGTCAATATCGCCAATAGAACCTTGGGAGCATACGCCATTCCCATTTCGATCCCTTTCTCTAATAGTCCTTCTTGCATTTGAATAAAAGTTTAATATTTAATGTTAGACAAACAAAGGGAAACTGAAGTTTGTTCTGGTATGATCTCTTATCCTTGTTCCACAATTACTCAGCCCGATTAGATTTTCTAATGCATCTGGATAGTGGCATCAAAAGGTTTTTGCGGCATTAACAACCCTTTGACTTTTAAAAGACTTGGGTTTGTGTTTTTTTTATTCCATGCTACGGAAAGCATTGTACGCTGTGGAACATCTAATAGAGGAATAAATTTGATTTTTAAATCAAAACCAAGTGCTAGGGATGATGGGACTATAGAAATGCCTACCTTATTTTCTACAAGTCTAAAAATGGTACTGGCATGCACACTCTTATGAGAAATTTTAGGTTTGAATCCGTGGTCCTCACAGATACTGACAATTTTATCAAAGTATAAAGGAGAGTAATCGGTATCGAAAAGAATAAAGTTCTCGTCCTTGAGTGCGGCTAGGTTCTTTTTAGTAATGGTATCTATCGGGTGACCTTGAGGTAATACTAGTGAAAAGGTATCCTCTAGAACAGGTTGCAATTCTAGTTCTGCATGTACACGTTTAAGCCTTAAGAAACCGAGATCGATGGTTTTATCTACCAGGGCATCTTCCTGTTGTTTATTAGACATTTCTATCAGCGAATATTTTATAAGTGGAAATTGAGCCTGAGATTTTAGTAATAACTCAGGAACTACATTCTGCATAGCAGAGCCAACATATCCGATCTTGAGTTCTCCTTCCAGACCAGTAGATATAAGTTGAACCCGTTCTATTAAGGTTCTTAATTCTGCATCAAATTGTGTGACATGATCTCTCAGATACAGACCAGCCTCAGTCAATGAAACCTTCCGCTGGTTCCTGTCAAATAGCTTGACATTGATAAGGTTCTCAAGTTGTTTTATCTGTTTACTCAACGCAGATTGACTTATAAATAACTTTTCTGCAGCCTTCCGGTAGTGTAGCTCCTCCGCCAATGCTATAAAATATCGCAGGTGTCTTAATTCCACTAGATTCCTCGTAGTCATCAATAATTGATTTTTTTGAATCGTAAGTTATTAATAAAAAGTTTAATTTGTATCAACTTAGAATTACCCCATATGAATAATCACTTTAGATATGGTCAAGACCACTTGACTGTACAGAAGGTCTTAGACCTCTGTAAAGGCACATTAAAAGGCCAATTAGACAACGAAACCGTTAGTAAAATCAAGGCAAGCCGAGATATTGTCGATCGCATTGTCAAACAAGAAGAACCTGTTTACGGTATAAATACAGGATTTGGGCCGCTATGTACAACAAGCATTTCACCCAAGGACACTTCTACACTGCAATACAACATACTTAAGAGTCATAGCGTAGGCGTAGGCCCACTATGTCCTAAGCAAATATCTAAGATTATGTTGATCCTCAAGGCCCAGGCTTTGTCCAAGGGTTTTTCTGGTGTCGCTATATCTACGGTAGAGCGGATTATCTGGCATATTGACAATGATGTGATTCCTGCTATTCCTTCACAAGGATCAGTAGGGGCTTCTGGAGATCTTGCGCCATTGGCTCACTTGTTCCTACCACTTATAGGGCATGGCGAAATATGGTCTGACGAAGGAACCGTTATTTCTACACAAGAAATGTATAAGCAAAAAGGCATAAAATCTATTCCGCTTGGCGCTAAAGAAGGGTTGGCACTGATAAACGGGACGCAATTCATAGCCGCCTATGCAGTCAAGGTTGTGGAGAACCTACAGAGTTGCCTCAGTCAGGCAGACCTTATAGGAGCGATGATGATAGAAGGTTTGCTGGGTTCTACAACGCCGTTTATAGATTCGTTACACCAATTGAGACCTTATAAAGGAACGATACATGTCGCCAACAGAATGAGAGCCTTGCTACAAGGTTCTAAAATTGTGGAATCACATAAAGATTGCGACCGTGTACAAGATCCATATTCATTAAGGTGTATGCCGCAAGTGCATGGCAGTTCTAGGAACGCCTGGTTACACCTCAGAGAGTTATTAGAAATAGAACTTAATGCTGTTACAGATAACCCCGTTATAATAAGTGATGAACTCACAATAAGCGGCGGTAACTTCCATGGGCAACCATTGGCGATGGCATTAGATTATGCTTGCTTGGCTTCCGCCGAATTGGGAAATATATCTGATAGAAGAATCTATTTGTCTACAACAGGAATAGCTAAAAATGTTCCTAAGTTACTCATGAAAGAAACAGGTATCAATTCTGCTTTTATGATGCCCCAATATACTTCGGCAGCATTAGCAAGTGAGAACAAAGTTCTGTGTCATCCTGCAAGTGCAGATAGTATTCCGACTTCATTGGGACAAGAAGACCATGTGAGTATGGGTTCTATATCTGGTAGAAAGGCTTTACAAGTGCTCGATAACGTAGAACAGATACTGGCTATTGAATTAATGTATGCTGCTCAAGCGTTTGATTTTCATAAACCGTTGCGATCAACAGCTATTATACATAAGATACATGATCACGTAAGAGCTCAGATTGACTTTGCTGAAGAGGATCGTATTTTCGGTGATGACATGAAGCTAGCCTTGAAAATCATTAAGGATAAGGAGCTTTTGGAATTGACACGGGACGACGAGCAACTGTGTTCTTCTTCTTTTAATGACGTATTTGAAAAACTATAGGAATGACTTTTAAAACCTCAATACAACAAGGGTTGCCTGACCAGCTTCCCGAACTGAAAACATATCCAGAAACAGCTCACCGAGCACCTATAAGAAAAGACGTCTTATCAACTGATGAGAAAAAACTAGCGCTTAGGAATGCCCTCAGGTATTTTCCTGTAGAATGGCATAGCTTACTGGCACCAGAGTTTGCGCAAGAGCTAAAAGAATATGGTAGAATCTATATGTACAGATTCAGACCAGACTATGATATATACGCCAGACCTATTTCTGATTACCCTGCCGCATGTGCAGCAGCAGCAGGAATAATGCTAATGATACATAACAACCTGGATCCAGCAGTAGCGCAGCATCCTCTAGAGTTGATAACGTATGGAGGAAACGGAGCGGTGTTTCAGAATTGGGCACAGTATTTATTAACGATGCAATATCTGTCCATAATGACAGAGGACCAGACATTGCATATGTACTCAGGTCATCCCATGGGTCTCTTCCCTTCTAGTGCAGCTGCACCTAGAGTGATTGTTACTAACGGTATGATGATTCCTAACTATAGTGCCAAGGATGATTGGGAAAAATATAACGCATTAGGGGTAACCCAATATGGTCAGATGACAGCAGGCTCATTCATGTACATTGGACCACAGGGTATTGTGCATGGAACGGCTATTACAGTTATGAATGCGTTTAGAAAAAACCTCAAAGCAGGAGAAACACCTGCCGGTAAAATTTTCCTTACCGCAGGACTAGGTGGCATGAGTGGTGCACAACCTAAAGCTGGTAATATTGCCGGTTGCATAACCATATGTGCAGAGGTCAATGATCAAGCTTCTACTAAGCGGCATACGCAAGGATGGGTGGACGAGTTGATAAGTGACATTTCAGCATTAGTAACTCGTGTCAAAGAAGCTCAAAGTAATAGTGAAGTCGTTTCTATTGCGTACCAAGGTAACATTGTAGAAGTTTGGGAAAAGTTCTATGAAGAAGACATCTACATACATTTAGGATCTGATCAGACTTCTCTACACAATCCAGATTCGGGTGGATATTATCCCGTGGGAATGACGGTAGAAGAGAGCAATAAGTTAATTGCAACCGATCCAGACACCTTTAAAGAAAAGGTAAAAGAATCTCTAAAAAGACAGGCGATTGCGATCAATAAGCACGTCGCTAGAGGAACCTATTTCTTTGATTACGGAAATGCTTTTCTGCTAGAAGCATCGAGAGCAGGAGCAGATGTGATGGCAGAAAACAACATCGACTTTAAGTATCCTTCTTATGTTCAAGATATACTAGGACCTATGTGTTTTGATTATGGCTTCGGTCCATTCAGATGGGTATGTGGTTCTGGTAACGGAGAAGATCTTGACAAATCAGATTTGATTGCAGAGCAGGTCATGCAAGAAATAAAAGCTACAGCACCAGCAGAAATACAACAACAACTTGCAGATAATATATTATGGATACAGAATGCCAAAGCCAACAAGTTGGTCGTCGGTTCTCAAGCTCGTATCTTATACAGTGACTCAGAAGGAAGAATCAAAATCGCATTAGCGTTCAACAAAGCCATAAGAGAAGGACATATTTCTGCACCTATTATTCTAGGTCGTGATCACCATGATGTAAGTGGAACAGACTCTCCTTATCGAGAAACAAGTAATATATATGACGGCAGTAAATTTACTGCTGATATGGCGATACATAATGTTATCGGAGATAGTTTCCGTGGAGCAACATGGGTATCTATTCATAATGGCGGCGGTGTCGGATGGGGAGAGGTTATCAATGGTGGATTTGGATTATTACTAGACGGTTCAATTGAAGCAGATCGCAAATTATCATCCATGTTATTCTACGATGTCAATAACGGTATTGCCCGTAGAAGTTGGGCAAGAAATCCAGAAGCCATGTATGCGATCAAGCGAGAAATGGAAAGAACACCACAACTCAAAGTCACGCTACCCAACCTTGTAGATGACACATTGTTAGATAACCTGTCTAAGCAATTCACATAACATTACCCAAAAAACTAAAACACATATGACTGCACAGTATAGACTTATAGGTCCTTTTTCTCAGATAGTTACGATGCGTAATTTGCCACTCAAAGGCGCATTGAAAGACAACCAATTGGAGGTCATTCCTAATGCCGGTGTTGTCGTTCGGGGTCAAAAAATTGTAGCGGTCGGAGATTTTAAAACACTGAAATCTAATAGTTATCCAAACAAACTATATGTTGAGCTAATAGAAAAACCTGCCGTCTTATTACCCGGTTGGATAGATGCACATACCCACCTCTGTTATGCAGGAAATAGATCTGGCGATTATGCCGCTCGTAACGCCGGAGTAAGCTATCAAGAAATAGCCGCTGCTGGCGGTGGCATCTGGAGCTCAGTAAGACATACCCGAGCAGCTACAGAAAAAGAACTGGTTCTCTTGATGCAAGAACGTGTCAACAAACTTATAAAACAAGGTATAACAACAGTAGAAATAAAATCAGGCTACGGGCTTTCTGTTGATGAAGAATACAAAATGCTCAAAGCCATAAAGAAGCTTAAATCTACAAGCCCTATTCACGTTATAGCGACTTGTTTAGCGGCACATATAATTCCTAAGGATTTCAAGGGTGGAGAAAAAGCTTATCTCGATAATATTCTCAAGAACCTCGTTCCTAAAATCAAGAAAGAAAAACTGTGTAATCGATTTGATGTATTCATTGAAGAAAATGCATACAGCATAAAGCATTCGACAACCTACTTAAACGCTTTGCGCAAAATGGGATTTGACCTAACTGTACATGGAGATCAATTTTCTACAGGCGGAAGTAAAGTTGCTATCGACTGCGGTGCCGTAAGTGTAGATCACCTAGAAGTCAGTGGTCCCAAAGAAATAAAAGCTTTATCTAACAGTGACACTGTTGCTGTTGCCTTACCTGGTGCCAGCATAGGAATCGGTTGTGCTTATACACCTGCCAGAAAACTACTAAACGGTGGCGCCAGTCTAGCCATTGCGAGTGACTGGAATCCTGGTAGTGCACCTATGGGTAATCTTGTTACCCAAGCCGCTATCCTAGGTACATTCGAAAAATTATCTACTGCTGAGGTTTTAGCAGCCATGACTACTCGTGCAGCTCATGCCTTAAGAGTAAAAGGTAAAGGACAACTGAATATAAAATATGATGCTGATATGATTTCTTATCCTACTGATAACTATCAGGATGTTCTTTATAATCAAGGGATGATGACGCCTGGGAGAGTTTGGGTAGGTGGGGAGGTTGTTTCGTGATAATGTCAAAAAGGTTCTACGGGTAAATTTTTATATAAATTGGAATAGTGACCAGATCAGTTAGTTTTGCTTTTGATATAAGTAAAAGCAGTTAGTATTTCTTTTTTATTTAACTGACAAAATGACCGCAAATAACACATGGCAAAGGAATTGATCAATAAATGGAAAAAGAAGTTTAAAATGACAAGCCAAAATAACGACGAAGAGAAAGATATAGACCAGTCAGAAGAAACAACTCAAGACTCTAAAAAAGTCGAAAAGCCCAAGAAAAAGAAGAAAACTTCTGCCAAAGAAGAACTAAAGGAAGTAAAAATCGAGCTTGGAGAGTCTAAAGACAAGTACTTAAGGCTATTTGCAGAGTTCGAAAACTATAAGAAAAGAAATAGCAGAGAACGATTAGATCTTCTCAAAACAGCAGCGCAAGGAACGATATCGGCCATATTGCCAGTTTTAGACGATTTTGACAGAGCTAAGAAAAGCGCTGAGGACGAAAAGAATGACGAGCAACTCAGCGAAGGTATTCTCATGGTATATAATAAGATATATTCTGTTCTAGGTAACAAAGGTCTACAGCCTATGGAATCAACAGGTGAGGTGTTTGATGCAGAATTGCACGAGGCTATTACAGAGCTTCCGGTATCTGATGAAAAAATGAAGGGTAAAATTATTGATACCGTAGAGAGAGGTTACTATTTGAATGAAAAGATCATAAGATTTGCTAAAGTTGTTGTAGGCAAATAAATAACAAAACTGTCTACGATAAGAAGTGGACCAACCAATACCATGGCTAAAAGAGATTATTACGAAATCCTAGGCGTTACTAAAACAGCTGAAGCGAAAGAAATAAAGAAAGCTTACCGAAAGGTGGCGATGAAGTTTCACCCAGATAAAAACCCTGGTGATAAAGCGTCAGAGGATAAGTTCAAGGAAGCTGCTGAAGCTTATGAGGTACTAAGTGATGCTGATAAAAAGGCTCGTTATGACCGTTATGGCCATGCAGGTATGGGCCAAGGTGGAGGCGGCGGTGGCTTCAACAACATGGAAGACATATTTTCTAACTTCGGTGATATATTTGGCAATTCTGGTGGCAGTCCATTTGAGAGCTTCTTTGGCGGCGGCGGAGCAAGGTCCTCCGGTCGTAGAGGGGGTCAGAAAGGAGCTAACCTCAGAATAAAAGTCGCACTGACACTTGAAGAAATAGCAGAAGGGGTAACTAAGAAAATAAAAGTTAAAAAACAAAGCAGTTGTGGAACCTGTGGAGGTAGTGGTGCCAAAGATAAAAATGCAGTTGCAACCTGCGGTTCTTGTAATGGAGCTGGAGCGGTAAGACAGGTCAAGTCGACATTTCTTGGACAGATGCAGACGACAGTTGTATGTCCTACATGTAATGGTTCTGGTAGTAAAATAACAAGTAAGTGTGGAACCTGTAAAGGAGAAGGCAGAAGTGTAGGTGAAGAGACAATAGAAATAGAAATTCCAGGAGGTGTTGAAGATGGCATGCAGCTGTCCATGAGAGGAAACGGAAATGCCGGTAAAAATGGTGGCTCTAAAGGGGACCTCCTTATAGCTATAGAAGAAAAACCACATGAGCACTTTTCTCGTGATGGACAAAATGTTATGTACGACCTCTTTCTCAATTTTGCAGATGCAGCCTTAGGGACTTCTGTAGAAGTGCCAACACTTAATAAACCCGTAAAAATCACAATCCCCGCAGGAACACCTGCTGGTAAGATTTTCCGACTTAGAGACAAAGGGTTACCATCAGTACAAGGATACAAGAGAGGTGATCAATTGATCAACGTCAATGTATGGACACCAAAGAACCTCAACCCTGACGAAAAGAAACTACTCGAAAAGATGAGAGATATGCCAGGCTTCCATCCCCAGAAGGGCAAATCCCAGAAAGGTTTTTTTGCTCGTATGAAAGATTATTTCGAATAGATGGTAAGAGCAGGGCTGATTATATTATTGTTGTGTAGTATCATAGGATGTGGTCCGACACCATACTTTGAAGAACAAGTCGCGTTTGATAATTCCACATGGAAGTATGAAGATGTCAAGGTGGTCGAGTTTGATATAGTAGACACTGTTGGGGTTTATGATCTACATTTAATTATTGACCACAGCACAGCTTATAAACATCAGAACCTCTATCTCAGAATAAACACGGTTTTTCCTGAGCTTCCGCCAAAACAAGAACAACTTACAATCGACCTCGCTGAACAGAACGGAAAATGGATAGGCAAATGCTCATCTGATGATTGCAAAGTGAAAGTCTTCCTCATAGAGAACTTCAAGTTTCCATCTACAGGATCTTATAAGTTAGAGTTTGAGCAATACACAAGAAAAAAGAACTTGCCAGGCCTGAACAGTCTAGTTGTGGAATTGTATCGCAAGAATTAAGTTAAGCCACGATAGTTAACTCGACGCCTGATATTCAGAGCTTCTTAATACTTTAAAGAAGGAGAAACCGCCTATTCCCCCTCAAAGTGA
>JALZVB010000312.1 GCA_023300835.1 Saprospiraceae bacterium
TGATTTCGATAATGACGTCACTGTTGTTAATGCATATTTGGGAAGTAAAAACTTGGATTTTCAATTTACATTTCGTTTTTCAGGAGAAGAGGATTACAAAAGCATAGTAATAAAAAGAGAGGATTGGATTAAAGTAGATGATCGTAACTATATACTAGAGTTGCGAATTGAAGATCTGTCCCCTTGCAATGTACATGAAATAGATGTTGGTATTGATGATACTTGGATAGTTAACTCAGAAGTACTAACATCGAGTGGAGATAGAATTGCAATAGCTCAATGGTCAAATTATTTTCAAAATCAAATGGGTGAAAAGATCAGACTTTTTTTGCAAGATGATTTAGAGATTGACGAACTATTTCTTGAAATACGTAGAAATAATACCGGTAAAGGTGTTCAATTTCAAAAGAAATTTGAAAATATTCCAACTTCGATAACTCTAAAAGAGTTTGTTAGCGAGGTGTCTGACTTGACGCCGAATACATTCAATTATTCAACTTCTGAAAATTTTGATGTCGTTGAGACATCTTATAATTATTTGGATAACAATCGTATAAGTTCTTGGGAAATATTTCAATCATCTGGCTCTTCGTCAAAATATATTCTACCTATAATTGAAAGCGAATATTTGGATAATACGACTTTAATGAAATCACTTTTGATAAATCCATCAGATTTCCGGATACAATTTTATTCCTTAGAAACGCCTGTAGATCAAGTCTATAATGAAACTGGAATCGATAGACAATTACAATGTTTAGATTTCAATTCCAGTTATGAAAGCTATGAATTTTGAAGCTGCGAGGCTACTCAATCTATGAATTAGTCAAATTATTCGTTGTAGGATATTTAAAGGAAATACTCTGTGTGGAAGGCTAAACATAAATCGTTTGATCATAGCATAAATAGTATATATGTCACTGATCTCTACTTTTATTAAATTTCTCAAGTGTCAATTTCTCTTGATCCAATTTCCGTTCTGCTTTTGGTAAAACCTCATACAGAATCCTATAGGCCTCAGGACTTTTAGGATTAGGTTTACTCTTGAGGTTGTGAGCATACTTTTCTTTGTAGTTATCCTCTTCTTGTTGTAGTGTATAGATGAGGTCGTATTTGAATTCATTCTCTCCATTGGAGTTGAAACGAATCCAACGTATTTTATTTGTTTCATGAAAACTATAACCTAGCGGCAGGTAATAATCATCTTCATAGTATTTGGCTTTATTTTCAAGTGGCGTAAAATTATACTTCAAATCAAAATAAGAGAATTGCTTTTGATTTAGAAAACTAACTAAGTGCTCGAATTTAGCAAACTGTGGTATATTATGATTCCATCTATAGTATTCTGCTAGAAAGTAATGAGTCTTATATTTTTGTCCTAGGTCAAGGTAATCGTCAATGTTTTTTGCTTTGAATAACGCATTTACAAATTCTGTTGACCGTTCATCTAGATAAGGTTCGAGTTCTGCAAATTTTAGATTCTGTTGATGCTTCTGCATTTCGTCAAACTGTTTTACCACAGGATGTGGATTGCTCTCACATGAGACTATTGTTATTAGCATTAACAATAAAAGACATAGATTGCCAAGATCCTTTGCCATCATTACTGTATCACAATCTTTTGAGTATTAACAACACTGTTTCTGTTATCAGTAAGCACAATAATATAAAAACCTGGAGGCAAGTTCTGTACATCAATTTGTCGTTTATATCCATAGTCATAAGACATTCCTATAGCATTGATAAGTCTTACAGAATAGCGTAATTCACTTTCAATTGTCAATATTGATTCTACAGGATTAGGAGATAGAATAATGTTTTTTGAAAAACTTATTTTATCAGTAGAACTGGTTTCTTTAAATTTCATATCAGATACGACAGGGTAGTGGTCTGATGCATTTTGACAATTATCTCGTTGTAAATTGTAGTTAGAGAGTTCTTGATCTGGTAAGCTTTCTGTATCAAATACAAAACTATTAACAGACGCTAAAGTAGAACCTGTATAGAATAGATAGTCAAGTCTTCCCGGTGAAAATGATCCGTTATTATTTCTCCAAGTTACCAGTGAATTACTGCCTGTTACAAATGGTTTCAGATCTATAAGACCACCTTCATCCAGAAATACATCAGGCCCAAAATTTCCATTGTTTTTTATATCACCAGCCATTATTGAACTGACCTGTTCCGAGAGACCTACAAAATTTGTGTCTCCAGTAATAATAATCGGCGTTTTTGCATCAAGTTCATAGTTTTCAGAACCTCCTTTAGATCTTCTTAAGAAAGCTAAAATCTCATCTATCTCTTCCTGCCTTTCTGTATCATTATTACAGCAAGGTAGATGTATGTTAATGATCATGACTTCTTTTCCGTCCATCTCTAGAACAAATACACCATTCCCTGCAACTCTTCTACTGAAGACTATAGGGTACTTGCTTATGATAATATTGTCTGGTCCCATCTGATCATGAAACCAGTCTAAGTTACTATCAATAGCTTGCAATGTATTTTGAAGATAATTCAATGTTTGTTGAGAAGTGTGATCATATATTTCTTGAAAACAAATGACATCTGCATTTATAGTAGAAATTATGTTCGCATAATCTTCTTCAAGATCCGACTCAAATAGATTGTCAAAAAGAACATTGTAAGACATAATCCTGAAGTCAGTATCTGATGCTATGTTAAGATTATAAGGAGGTATTTGACTATTCGCTTTATTATTTAGCACGTAACTGTAGAAACCTTCGTTAGGAATAGCATCACCATTAGTGACATCATTTTGAATGCTGATGTTTACTTCATCATCTAGTTTGTATTGAAACCCATTAAGAACAAATACCCTTTTTATTTTCAATTCAAATACTTTCGATGTTACTGTAGGTAGACTTACCAAACCGATGCTATTATGAAAGAAAAATAAATTTTCATCATTGGGCCTGAAGATGGCTCCTCTTCTTTCTCCTAAGTTATAGATTATAGCAAAATCTGTCTGGCCTACAACAAAGGTTATATCTTGATCATCTTGAATGGAGATTTCCCTGTTTGTTTCAAACTTCAAGTAAATGTATTCATTGTCGTGAGCTATCGATAATGATTCAATATCTAAACTATTATTATCACCTTCATCGTTAAGCGTAATACTGTTTTCCCAATCTGCGAAGTCCTCATCTATATATATGACTTGGCTGGTAAGTTGCGATGATATCCCTAGTAAAGAAAGTAGTATATATATAGAAACGGATTTTGTGCAATTTTTCAATTTCATCGTATAAATGTAAAATCAATTCGGCGTTTTAAATACTCTCCGAAAGGTAATTTTGTTAATAGAATACCGAGATGTCTCCCAATATTCTTTTGTCTGCACCATTAACGGTGAAATTTATAACATAAATATAGACACCTTGTTGAACCAGATTGCCATTTTTATACCTGCCATTCCATTTTCCATCTAGGTCAGTTGAAACCACGTTCTTTCTATTATAAATACTATTTCCCCATCTATCATAGATTGTCATTTCTCTGATAGAGATAGGGTCATGGCCATATATCCCAAATAAAGCATCTGTAGATGATTTAGGTGCAAATGCTGTAGGAATGTAAAAACGACTAGTTTCCAAGGTGCCTGAGCAAGGAATACATATACGATTATCACATTCCAATACCGTCTCAATGTCATTAAGTGTTTTCGTGTTCCCATCATCACAATTTCTCACAAAAGAAAACCCACTATTACAATCTTGAAATTCGCCTAAACATTGTTGACATATCGTACCGTCAGATAGTATAACTTCAATATCATTAACTGTACAATCAATGCCATCATCACATTTTTTGGCTTCTGGATTAAAAGTAGAATTATTGCAATCGAATACACCTGAGCAAGAGCAGTCAGTCAGGATGACATCATTTATTGTTTCTGTATTATTGTCATCACAACTGTCCCCATAGTCAAGTATATAAACGGGGCAATCAAAGTCCCTGTTTCCTTGACAAGTGCAATCTGATTGAATGATATCATTTATTGTATCAATGTTTCCATCATCACAGGTGTCTCCTGTATTCAACATTTGTGTTGGGCAATCAAAAATTATATTACCGCTGCAAGAACAATCATTTTGAACAATATCATTGATGGTATCAACGATTCCATCATTACAGGCATCACCTGTATTCAACATTAGTATAGGGCAATCAAAATTCATTTCACCACTACAAGAACAGTCATTCTGAACCAAATCTATTATCGTATTGGAATCATTGTCATCACATGTATCACCTATGTTCAGCATAAGCGAAGGACAATCATATAATCCTGTACAGGAACAATCTGATTGTATTACATCATTAATTGTTGCCATGTTGCCGTCATCGCAAATGTCACCTATATTAAGCATAAAACTGGGGCAATCATATTCTCCTTGACAAGAGCAGTCCAGTTGGATGACGTCATTAAAGGTGAATGCATCTCCATCGTCACAGACATCTCCAATGTTGAGCATAGTAATAGTACAATCAAAAGTTGTATTTCCCCTACAAGAGCAATCTGACTGTATAACATCGTTGGATGTAGCTGGGGCATTATCGTTACATGGATCTCCAATATTGAGCGACAACGTAGGACAATCATACTTACCATTGCAGGTACAATTTATCTGAATAATGTCATTCATTGTATCAGGATCATTATCATCGCAAGAGTCTCCAATGTTAAGCATAAGTGTAGAACAATCATACTGACCAGAGCAAGAACAATCAGATTGAATTATATCATTGTTAGTCGCTGATATGCCATCATCACAGGAGTCCCCAATATTCATCAATAATACTGGACAATCAAATACAGTACCTCCTGAACATGAGCAATCACTCTGTATACGGTCATTGTCAGTTAACGCATTATTGTCATTACAAACATCATCAATATTAGCCATAAGGGTAGGACAATCATAGTTTCCTAGACAAGAACAATCTGATTGTACTTGATCATCCATTGTCTCTGGATTATTATCATCGCATGCGTCTCCTATGTTAAGTTGAAGTGTTGGACATTCATATTCTCCGGCACAAGAACAGTCATCTTGTATAACATCAGTATTGTTATTGGGATCACCATCATTACAAGGCAACCCGTTTCTAAAGTTTATAGTAATAACAGAAGTGTCATTGACACAAGGCAAAACGTTAGGTACAACATAATTGAATCTGATGTTTCCTTGTAACGTACTAGCATCAACACTAGTACTAGAAATAATTGAAAAATTATCAAAATACCATTGCCCAAATGGATCTGCATCCGCAGGAAGGAAATTAGTGAGACTAATGAAACCACCTATGCATATTTCCGATGAAGAGTCTGTTCCCGCTGAAGCCTTATTCGCAATCGTAACAATTATAGTATCTGAACTTATTGGACAACCTAGGTCATTTCCTAGGTTAAGAATATACTGACCATCATTGATTATGGAAATAGTTTTAGTACTGAATGTATCCAATCCATTTATCCATTCATAACTGTAGTTATTCATGTCCGATGGGTTGATAAAAGCATCTAAAGTATTGTTAATTCCTTGACAAACAGTTATGTTTGTTACATTGGCTATGGAGTCTATCAAGGCTTGTGCAACATTTCTATGTGCAACATTTATTGAGGATATATGATCACAGTTGGTATCAGAGTCTGTAACGGTTACAGAGTAAGTACCAACTTCTAATGGGATAATTGATATCCCTGTGGAGCTAATTCCAGATGGGCTTTCCCATTTATAATTATAATCAGTGTTATCAGGAATATTGTTGGCTACAATGGAAACTGATTCTGTTGATCCAGTACATCTTATAAATGGATTATTTTGATTATAAGCAATAGTAGGAATATCGCTTGGTATAAATTCTATCTCTCCAGTATCTGTGCAACCTTCATCGTCAGTAACAGTTAATGTGTAAAAACCTGTTGTTACATTATTCAGAATGTCATCAAAATCTTCTTCATTATTAGGACCTTCCCATAAATAGTCATCATAACCATCTGGACCTTCATAATCAAAAATGTCATTATTGCAGAAAATTACAGTCGATGGTAAATCTAATGAATCGTCTGGTTCGTTATACGTGTAAATTAATGTCACACATACATCAAATGTTGCGCTGTAGTTACCATCTGATACCTGTGTTTGATTGCAATTCGATATGTTGATTACAGTAACAATATCAACCCCTAGGGTTGTGCCAGGAAGGTCCTCTACATCAGTTTCGTCTAATACTATAGAGGGGTGGAAACCTTCTTCATCAAATAGTGCATCACTACAACTTATAGGCGCATTAGAATTGCAATCTTCCAGAACATGCGTCCAGAGAGATAGATAGCAACCTGGAAAAGCGGCATCTATATTATTGTTTTCTGAGTGGTTACTAATCTCAACTATGGCACCTGTTAATGTGACACATTCTAGACCATTTGGAGGATCAAGGGGAATCATGACATCATTCTGATAAGACTCAGAGAGTACTGACATATCAGTAGTCCAAGACTTCCTGTCTAATCCAATAAAAGCGTCATCTTGATTTACACAAGGTAATGGAACCTCGATTGTAGCTTGGCCATATAGACCTAATATTGAGCTTAGTGATAAGATCAATAGGAGACTTATATAAACCGAGAATTTTCTGTTTGTATACAAATAGCCTACTTTAGAAAATGAGTAATTCTAACTGTTATAAACATTTAACCATTTCTAAACGAGGCAAAACAGGTTCTAGTAGTAAACTGTAATATCTGATACGTTTATTTTATCAACGCCATTAACTTGGTAACTGATAACATAAATGTAAACGCCTTGCTCTACTAATTTACCTGAATTATGTCTTCCATCCCATTTGGCATCAGCTTCATCAGACATGATGTTTTCAACGCGATGTACGATATTTCCCCATCTATCATAGATACTCATTTGACTTATTAATACAGCCGCATCAGAAAATAGACCAAATCTATCATCCCCAGCTAACTGTGGTGCAAATGCATTAGGGAAATATATTTCTGTAGTTTCTAATGTTCCTAAGCATGGGACACAAACACTGTTATCACATTCTAGAACTGTTTCAACATCATCAAAGGTGCTTGGGTTATTATCATCACAGATTCTTACAAATGTTAAGCCATTCTCACAATCCTGGAATTCTCCTAGGCATGGCTCACATACTGTCCCGTCAGAAAGCACAGTTTCGACATCATTGATAGTACATTCAATTCCATCATCACATGGTAAAACGGTAGGTGCTATAGTTGAATTGTTATTGCAATCGGGGGTGCCTAGACAAGAGCAATCTGCTTGAACGGTGTCATCTATTGTATCAGGATTTCCGTCATCACAAGTATCTCCAAAATTGATCATTTCCGTAGGACAATCAAAAGTTGTTATACCAATGCAAGAACAATCGCCTTGGACAAGATCGTTATCTGTATCAACATTTCCATCATCACAACTATCTCCGATATTTAACATAAGTATTGGACAATCAAAAACACCTAAACAAGTACAATCAGATTGAATAATATCGTCAGCGGTATCAGGATTTCCATCGTTACAAATGTCTCCAAAGTTGACCATTTCTGTAGGACAATCAAAAGTTGTACTTCCTACGCAAGTACAATCGTTCTGTATAGTATCATTCATTGTGTTTGCATCATTATCATCACAAGCATCACCTATGTTTTGCATAAGCGTAGGACAATCAAATACTCCAGCACAAGTGCAATCAGCTTGTATAATATCGTTAGCGGTATCAGGATTTCCATCGTTACAAGTATCTCCAAAGTTGACTTGTTCTATAGGACAATCAAAAGATGTACTACCTGCACATGAACAGTCTTGTTGGATTCTGTCATTCATTGTAAGCGGATCAGCGTCATCACAGGGGGCACCAAAGTTTAGCATAATCGCAGGACAATCAAATACGCCTGCGCATGAGCAATCTAATTGTATAACATCATCTATAGTGTTAGCATTTCCATCATCACAGCTGTCTCCAAAGTTGACTAATTCTGTAGGACAATCAAAAGTTAAATTACCTGCACAAGAACAGTCATTCTGCACTGTGTCATTCATTGTAAGCGGGTCATTGTCATCGCATGAATCTCCAATGTTTAGCATAAGAATAGGACAATCAAATACACCTGCGCATGTACAATCTGATTGTATTACATCAAAGTTTGTATTGAAATTTCCGTCGTCACAAACGTCACCAATGTTGACTTGCTCTACTGGACAATCAAATGTCAAACTACCTGCACATGAACAATCTGATTGGATAATATCATTCATTGTAAGCGGATCACTATCATCACAATTATCACCAATGTTTAGTGAAAGAGCAGGACAGTCAAAACTAAGACTACCCGCACAACTGCAATCAGGGAGAACCATATCATTCATTGTAAGCGGATCTCCATCATCACAAGCTTCACCTATATCTAATGATAAGGTAGGACAGTCTTTAGCTGTAGAGCAAATGCCCGGATCTGTTACTGTAAACATAAAGTTACAAGTCGGATCATTTTCATCAGTTAATGTAATGGTAACTGGCCCTTGACCTGCTGATCCAGCTTGAAGTTGAAAACCCGTTGTTACACCAAATGTTCCTGTATTAGAATTTATCGAACCTTGCGAAAGTGTCAAGGTATAATTAGCACTTGTATTAGTACTTGTAGGATTAATTACGAATGAAATAAAATCATCAGTTTCGTCAAATGGAGTTTGGTTATCTACGCATATTATATCTGCCAGGTTAGCTTGGGTAATATTACAAGCTCCGGAACATGTACCTGGATCCACTAATGGTTCTACAGATGTACATGTTTGATTGGTGTTGTCAACAATTGTAATTATAATATCTCCAGCTCCAGCTGATCCATCCTGTAATTGAAATGTAGTAGATACGCCATATATTCCTAATATTGGTGAAACCGTTCCAGAGTTAACGGTTACCGTATATCCAGCTCCACCATTGCTTACTTGTGGATTTAATGAGAAGCTAATAAAGTCATCTGAATCATCAGAAGGTGTACTATTCTCGTTACAAGAAATAGCATTCAATACCATTGAATTTATAGCGCATTCTGTCGAGCAAGAACCAGGGTCTGTTACGGGGATACTTAGACTACAAGTCGCATCTTGGTTATCAACTATAGTAACAATTACTATACCTGCTCCAGCTGAACCTGGATTCATCTGGAAGTTAGTTGTTACACCATAGGTTCCTACCATAGGAGTAATAGTTCCTGCGCTTATGGTTACTGTGTAACCCGTCCCTCCGTTAGTAACCTGAGGATTCAAGTCAAATGCTATAAAGTCATCCGTGTTATCTGATAGAGAACCAGAGTCGTTACATATTATATTTCCTAACATCAATTCAGTAAGAGAACAGGCACAATTTCCCGCTACAATATCAATTGAGGATGAACCTATGCAACCTCCATTATTTGTTACCTCAACAATATATGTACCTATGTCTGCTGTTGTGCTACTTAGTATTATTGGGGATTGATCTATTGAAGTAAAACCGTTAGGGCCAGTCCATGACCAAGAAACGGCTTGTCCGCCATTTTCAGTTAATGAAATGTCATCTCCAGGGCATATAGCTGTACTTATAGCTTCTGCATTTGAATTAGGAACTGTTTCACCTTGTATTTCTACTTCATCAGTACTGGTACAGCCTTCGGTATCAGTAACAGTAACCATGTATGTCCCCAAGTTTATAGTTGTAGCGTTAGATATAGTAGGGTCATTAGTATTACCGTTAAAACCATTCGGTCCAGTCCATTGCCATTGATCAGCATCTCCTCCATCCTCATCTAAAATAATATCTTGGCCAGGGCATATTAGCGGGTTCGGAGAGAATGCACTTATTGCAGGTGCTGGTCCGGATACGATCTCTATTTCCGAGGTATTAGTACAATTGTTTATATCAGTTACTGTTACGGTATAAGTACCGAGGTCGTTAATAGTACTGTTGGATATAATAGGATCTTTTACATTTGAGTTATAACCATTAGGACCTGACCATAACCAAGCAATTGCTATGCCGTCTGTTTCATCAAGTTCTATAGGTTGTCCTGGACATACTTCTTCTGCTAACGCTTCCGCAAAAGCATCAGGCAGATCTTCTTGAAAAATCTCTATATCACTGGTGTTTGAGCAACCATTATTACTTGTTATGGTTACAACATAGTTACCTATATCATCAGAAGTACTTACAGGAATGTTTGGGCTTTGGTCTGTACTTGTAAAACCATTAGGACCTGACCACATCCAAGAAATAGCATCTCCCCCGTCTTCATTCAGGTCGATGGCTTGACCTGGACATACAGTATCATCTGGACTAGAGGCATTAGCTCCAGGAGGTGTTAATGCCGTTATCGTAATATCACTTGTCGCTGTACAACCATTACTATCAGTTATCTCGACAGTGTAGAGGCCTAGATTATCTGCGGTACTGCTCGTTATAGTGGGATCTTGATCATTTTCTGAGAATCCATCTGGTCCAGTCCAGTCCCATGAGACAGCATCACCGCCGTCTTCATTAAGAATGATGTCTTGTCCTGGGCATACAGCTATTTCATCTGCTGTTGCATTGGCTGTAGAGAGAGGATGCATCATTATTTCTACATCTTGACTGGCCGTACATCCATTAACATCAGTTACAACTACGTTGTAGGTGCCAATATCTGCAGAGGTTGTATTGACCACAACAGGATTATCATCTGTGGATGTAAACCCATTAGGCCCTGTCCATTCCCAAAAATCACTATCTGCCTCGTTTTCCGACAATTCTATATCCTCACCTAAACAGATCGTAGTCTCATCAGCAGACGCATCTACATCTGCAACACCTGAAACATCTACAACGATTGTTACACAAAAGTCGAATTCTATAGTTATGAACCCATTACTAATCAGCGACTGAGACTCAGAACATCCGCCAATATTTGAAACTGGAACCATGTCTACACCTACTTGTCCACCAAAAGGAATATTATCAGATGGAGAGCATATAAAATTGTAAGTACCTGAATGTCCATCTGGGGCACTTGCTGAACCTGTACCTGGAGTTAGTAGGAAATTTTCATCAACACTAGCGGGGTCTGTATCTAAAGAATTAGAAGCATACAGATTTAACCATGTGTCACTTATTCCGCACCCAGTGGGAACACCACTGAAATCGAAACTGTTAACGGTTACCTCAATTTCTAGCTCAGTGATTTTCATACAAGGTCCGAAATCGGATGCCGGTGGCAAATCAAAATTCACGAGATATCCTTCACTGTGATTAGTTGTACTTCCGTTAGCCCAATCTTTTCGATCCAGACCAATTTCGTCAGCATCATCTTGATCCATACAATCCAAATTGATAGTCATCTGAGAGAAAACGACATTCGGACTGGTGATTACTAAAAATATAATCAAGAATTTATATGATAACTTCATAGGATAGCCATGTTTTAGGAAAATCAACCACTACACTTTAGTGATCTTATTAATGTACCAACGTGAAAATAGGATAACTTTTGTAACTTTATTAACACAAAACAATGTTTTGTGTTTTAAGAAGGATTAAGAATAAAAGTATCTCTAATGCCTTAATTTCCTTGAATCATTAACTACATCAAGGATACATCTAATACATCAAATTTGATGTA
>JALZVB010000313.1 GCA_023300835.1 Saprospiraceae bacterium
ACATTCTTAGCTTACCTTTATTAGGAATGTCATTATCCATGTCTGGAGTAGTCGTCCAAAAAGGGTCTAGAGCTGTTGAAACTACTATAGTATCAATATTAAGCACTGTAGAATCCCATAATACGAAGGCTTGTAAACCTTGTAGGTTTATAAAATCTGACACTTTAACGTCTACGGCATACTGTGATCCTTTTGTGGCTGGTGCTTGTTCTACAAAATTTATTTTTAAGCCTTGAGAAGTTCCAGTAGTTGAACCCACAGTAACTTTCCCTACATTTAAATTAACTTGTAAGTCTATAACCGGTAATGACAGGTCTAATAATTTAGAAGCACTAATATTTGTTATCTCATCCGTAAGTTCAATTACAGAAAATGAACCTTCTGTGCCAATCACTTCAAAACAAAATTCTGCTAAGGTAGATTGATCACTTACGGTTAATGCACCAGGGCCTCCTGTTATGTCAAACCATGAATATGGTAGCAGTCCATTTTCTACTAATGTGACATTAGTATTAGAAGTAGGATTGAAACCGCCCCAAGCAGAATAATTGTTCATACCTGTATAATTCAAGACATTTGTATCCCAAGATAATGTTCCATCTAGTGAGGTAATGTTAATAAAATTATTCACAGTCATAGGAACACATACATTATCACCTTGACTAGCTGTTATTTCTGGGAATGATAGTGTAATGTCATTATTCTGTGCTGTTAGTGACTGCGTAAATAGAAAAAGGGCTGTAACCCAGAGAAAGTTGTGTAGTATTTTTTTCATGATTTTGAGTTAAGTTATGCTTTGAAATAAGATCCTGTTTCTATAAGGTGTTTCAGGACAATTGAAAAGCTTTGCTAATGGTTTTGATAAATCTGATTGATAATAAATAAACTTTAAGATGCCGTATAAGATCTTGAAACGAATTTGTTTATATCAAGGCAAAAAACGCAGCCATAGCCATAGCTATGAAGAGTATTTTCAACGCAGAGATGAGCAAATTCTATTAAAATATGTGCGGTATTCTTAAGGTTAATTGTTATTCTATATATACAAAGGGACATTAGGCTAATTCGCTGCAAGATGTGGAAAATAATTCCATATTTTTAAAGGCTGTGCCTTGGTCTTAAAATATGCCGTTCAAATAAGGATTAGAAAGTATAAAAAGAAAGGGTTGATCTAAACTAATAGATCAACCCTTTTCAGTTATTGGGATTATAATTAGGCCTTCTTTATATTTAAATCAGACCATGCATTTTATTTCAATATGACAACTTTGTCACTGAATTTTTCGTCGTTGGCTGCAACCACATACATGTAGATTCCAGACTCAATAGAACTTACATCAATTGATGTGACATTGGTTTGAGAAAGAATCAACTTACCTTGATAATCAAATAATTCAAACTGTAGATTATCGTATTTGTTTTCAGTTTCTATCTGTATGTAATCTGATACGGGATTAGGATAGATAGATATTAACCCTTCTGCAGTATCATGTGTACTTGTAGATATTTTATTTGTTACGTCTCCTCCTATTGTGAACAATTCGTATTGTTCATCAAGAAGATAAGAACTGGCAGTATCAGAAATTCTCATAGATTCATCCAGTGTCGTATTAACTTTTGATCTAACAGATATTGTAAGCAGTTCACTATTGTTCAACTGACTGAGTTCACCATCTTCAGCTGCATAAAGTAAAACCGTTAATTTCCCGTCTTGTACAGCATAGTTAATCTTGCCTGGATAAATTGTTGATGATACATTTAATACTTCAATATTATCTTCGTTTAGATCGAATACCAATTCGGCACCTAAAGAACTCATTTGACCGTTGAACATCATAGGGATTTCATAGTTTTCATCCTCATTAAGTGTAACATCTGCATATGATATTTCTCCATTACTGAGAGAGTCTACACTAAGATTCAATAATGCTGAATCATCAACATCACCTGGCTTAATTCCTATATAGTTACCTTTAGTACCTGCAATCGGCATAACATTGGGATTGTTGATAAACAACCATTCATTACTCATGTCTACTTCTGTACCTAAAATTATACGTTCTATAAGTACCAGATCTAGTGTACTCACAAGATCATTGACACTAAGATCAGCCGCTATGATTTGTAAGTCATTCATATATTCTATACCTAAGACGTGATTTCTGACAATAACAAGGTCACGTATATTAAGGCCATTTTTAGGACTGTCCGCTCTATATGGAGTAACAATATCGTTTTCATCTACAACGCCAGTTCCTGTCGCATCAGTCATAACAGCATCAGTCAATTGTACACCAGGAATAGGTCTGTTGAATATTGTAGTAGTAGATACAAGACCTACGATTTCAGTAAGGTCGATTGTGATCTCTTGGTTATATGACCAAGTATAACCATTGCCACCATCTTGTAATACTGACCATCTTCTTTCTAGTAGCAATATCTCAGTACCTAATGAGATTACAACATCCTCGTAGGTAGCAGAATACGTATTGTTGAAAAACTGTGGTTCAGCATCATTGGCATTTATACCTCCGAAGGCTACTAGACCAGCAGGATCAATTCTATGATCAGCTACATTTATATCCGCTGGCCACTCTACATCATCATCTAGACTGTGTCCACTATCACAATCTCCTACGTGAGCTGTATGTGGTAGAAAGTCACAGATGTCGTTATTTCCATTTCCATTTCCGCTATTGCAAGGAAAATTATTTCCTCCTGTAAATTCAATAGTTACTGTTAACATTGCACTATTAGTGTTGCCATATTCATCAATAGCCGTTAAGTTTACGGTATTTTCACCTTCATGACTGCAGTCAAAAATAAAAAATGGAGGACTAAAACTAACTTCTCCACAGCCATCATAACTTCCGTTATCAATGTTTTCAGCAAATACTTTTACGGTTGGGTTAGGATCGTTAGCAGTGGCAGAAACTTGAGCAAGTAGACCTTGTGTTACAATAATAACAGGAGGTGTTTTATCTTCTACATTTACTGTTCCCCAACATGTATCGCCTGTTGTAAGATCAGTTACAGTATACGTATGTGAACCTAAGCCTACAGTTGTAGGAGTGATTGTAAGGTTTCCTGTAGTTCCTTGTATTACCATGTCTGGATTCAGTGTTGCAGAACAAGTCCATGGAGCTACTGATACATTTACAAGACTATTACAAGCCAAGCTACTGTTTACAATATTGACATTCGCTATATTGATTACCTGATCAAATGTCAAGGTGTTGGCTGTCAACCAATCAAGAATTGTGAACATTCTTATCACTTTGAATCCATCGGTAGAATTGAAAATCTGATCATTAAACGTCATGGCAAGATTAGTACATGATACATCCCAAGTAGGCGTAATACTTGATGCAGTGTAACCAAAACTATTTACCAAATTGTCAATTGTTATAATCTGACTAATTGAATTAACAGATACACCTAATGCATCAATGTCCAAACTAGACTCTGGCATAATAACATCTGCAAGCGTGCAACCTGTCCCACAATCTGTTCCTGAAATTTGGGCAAGTAGACTGTTACTTGATGCGCCTATATTAGTGAAGTCTTCATTAAGAACCTCTATAACTTCACTTGGGAAAGTACCTATATCTCCTATCTTAATTATTGTATTGTCACATTCTTCTCCTACAACATTGAAGTACATTGTAAACAATACTGTATTGTCTGGTAAAGAAACTGGGACTGCATCACTCCATGACATTCTCAGTTTTCCTTTATTAGGATTAGCATTATCCATTGCAGGCGTTGATACTAGAATAGAATTCAATACTGATGAAATAGTAACTGTATCAATGTTGATTACAGTTGAATCCCACAATACAAATGTTTGAACGCCATACAGATCATCAAAATCAGAAACAGTAAAGTCAACCTTGTATAATGAACCAATGTTAGCTGGTTCGTCAGTTTTGAAGATTACTTTTAGTCCTGTAGAAAAATCTGGTAATGGACCTACATAAACTGTTCCTTGAGAAACATCTACATCAGCATCTACACTTGGTTGAGAAGTTCCTACTGATTGTGAAGCATTTATACCTGTAATTTCATCTGTTACCTCCACAATAGATTCTGTTCCGAATGCACCAATGACATCAAAACAAAATTCGGCTAACGTACTCTGGTCTGCAATAGTTATTGGCGTATTTCCTGTATTGTCAAACCATACAAAAGGTAGAAGGCCCTCATCAATTCTAGATTCATTTGTAGCTCCATTAGGGTTAAAGCCAGTCCAAGCTGTAAAATTCTGCATGCCTGTATAAGTCAGTACTGCAGGATCCCAAGACAATGTGCCTTCTAATGAATTAACGGCAGTAAAATTTTCTACTTTCATAGGGACACATATGTTGTCCCCCGGAAGTGTTGAAAGAATAGGAAAGGATAATCTAATTGTTGAATTATCAATACAATTAGGATTGCTGTTAGTACATACTTCCAGTTGTCCCCAGCAAGTACTTCCAGTAGATGTTGACACCACAGTATAACTTGTTGTTCCTACATCAGAAAGATCTAATGTGGAAGGTGTAACCTGCATATCAGTATAGTCGTATGGACCACCTTCCAATGCCATTTCTGGCGTAAGTGTAAATGAGTTATTGCTATCTAATGAAACTTGTATCGTAGCATTACAAGCCAGACCTAATTGTGCTGGTAGAGCTAAAGATATCAATGACATAAAAAAGACGAGAACGGAAATGTGTAATGTAGTTTTCATAATATGATAATGAATTTGTAATTAATTTATACCTGCTAGGAAGAAGATGTTATTGGGTTGTTTTAGGATTAATAACTATTGAGACTTTAATTTATATCTCCTATTTTGACAGCAATAAAGTCATTGTTGACAGAATTTCCTGTAAAATTATTTAAGTCAACTGTGTTGATCAGAGTCCATTGACCGTTAATAACATTTGCAGTAGAAGATACAAATTGCCAGTTATCGTTCTGAGGAAAATCTATATAGATACCTAATATGAGTTTTCTAAGTTCGATCAAGTCCTGACCATTAACGCTATTGTCATTATTGACATCAGCGGCAATATATTGATAGAGATTAGTGAAAGTTTGAATACCTAATATATGTCTGACAATGTGAACCAGGTCAGCTGTACTTACCCCGTTCAGTGGCCCATTTGAGATGCCTGCATCTACAGAAATACGATAGTTGTTGCCTATTGTTGCAGAGTTAAATGTAAAGCTACTGGAATTCATTGTAGCTATTTCTGTCTCTCCGTTGTCTGTGTTAGTTAAGATGACACTAACTCCAGCTAAGTTTTCTCCTTCTACCGTCTTGACAGAACCACTTATAATAGATCCTTGGGCAGAAAGGTTAAGTGCTAAAAACGTAAAAGAAATGGCTAATAGAAAGTTACTGAATGATTTTTTCATGATTTTTTAAAATTTGGTTTGCACGGAGTTCTCAGAAAGGTTTTTCTTGCAAACAAACACCGTGAATAAACTTGTTTACACATATACAAAGCAACATGTCCCTAATTCGCTGCAAGCAAATTAATAATTTCTGTAGAAATATAAAAACAAGACTGTTTTTATATGACAAAAAGATGAAATATGTAAAACGTTGATTAATAACTATTAACTCAGTAGCTTGTCTGAGAAATGTAAGAGCATTTCTATAAGTTTGTCATTAAGTTTTTTGCCTTTCTTGAGACTAGAAAGCAGCGGGAGGTGTTCTGCAAAATAAATCTGATTATTAGCCATCTCAAATATATTACTGGATAGGCTGCAACTGTATGGGAAATCTGGGTTGACTTCTTCTATGATATCAGAAACCAGTTTTACTAGAGACTTATAAGCGTAGAATAATCCGACTTTGTTTTCATCATCTATTCCATTTATATGATAGGCTTTTCCCCCTTCTTTTATTACGACTTGATGTAGAATGTTTTCATTGATATATTTATTCATCGGATTTTCCGAGGTGGCATTGACAAGGTTGGTGATGGCTATCTCTAATTTCTTTTTTGGATCAGTAATGTTTTTGACATTAATATTAATCAGGTACTTAACCCATTCCCAGTACCAGGTCGTTAGAAACAAAAGAAGAAAGTGCTTATTTTCAAAATACCTATAGATTGACTTTTCGGTAGAACCAATAAGTTTAGCCAGTTTTTTGAATGTAAATGACTCAAATCCTATTTCATCTATAAGTATAATACTAGACCCTATTATCTTTCTACCCAACTCAGTTTCCTGAGGATCACGATTATATAAATGCTTATTAAGGTCGAATTTTATGTCCATAAATGTGACTTGAACTTCATGATTACGTTATTCAACGACAATATATTGAATATTAATGACAGTAATACTGTCATTAATGAAACAATTGTTTTACATTGCGGTAGATTTACAGATTTATGTACAAATATCTATTAACATGTTGTTGCTTTTGCTTACTCTATTCGAGTGACATCGTTATGGAGATATTGATGTATGACTATTCTGACATCTGTCTATTAGAGATGCCCATGGAAGGTGAGACGGAGAAACCTTCCAATGAGAAAGAAGAAGTAGAATTCTCTTTTGAAATAGAGATATTCGATAATTCAGAATCTAATAAGGATGTAACATTAGATGGATCTTTATTCAATGACTTTAGATTCACTGATCCTGCCATGGAGACCGTCACACCACCTCCCGAGTTAGAATAATTATATAAAGGTTTTTTTAATTTTTTTCTATTACAGTCGCTTAATTGTTGACTTCAAGTAGACACTTTATTTATTTATACTTATTACTAATTTAATACATGGATAATAATAATTCTAACTCTCTGTTAGGGAGTTTAAAAAATGATATACCAGCAAGTGTAGTTGTCTTTTTTGTAGCACTACCATTATGCTTGGGAATTGCACTGGCCAGTGGAGCGCCACTTTTTTCAGGATTGATAGCTGGAATTATAGGGGGAATAATTGTAGGTACACTGAGTGGTTCTCACATCGGGGTGAGTGGTCCAGCCGCTGGATTAGCCGCTATTGTATTGACAGCTATAGGTACATTAGGAGGATTTGAAAATTTCTTACTAGCAGTTGTCTTGGGAGGTGTGATCCAGATGATATTTGGATTTCTCAAGGCCGGAATTATTGGTTATTATTTTCCTTCATCTGTAATCAAAGGTATGCTTACAGGAATAGGAATCATAATTATCCTTAAGCAGATCCCTCACTTCTTTGGTTATGACTCAGCTATCGAAGGTAACTTTGCATTTAACCAACAAGATGGAGAGAATACATTTTCTGGAATATTCAGTATGTTGAGTAACATAAGTATGGGTCCTACAATAATAGCAGTAGCGGGCCTTGCAACAATGCTCGTATGGGATAAAATACTTGCTAAGAAAGCAAAGATATTCAAGATCGTACAAGGACCATTAGTCGCTGTAGTAATGGGTATTGTATATTTTAACCTAACTAAAGGTACAGCTTACGGCATATCTGAAAATCATATGGTAAGTGTGCCTATCCCATCTGATTTTTCTTCATTTCTTGGACAATTTAGTTTTCCTAATTTCAGTCAAATAACGAATCCTGCAATATGGATTACAGCCTTTACAATTGCATTGGTAGCTAGTCTAGAAACATTGCTCTGTGTAGAAGCGACAGATAAGTTGGACCCAGAAAAAAGGGTAACGCCGACTAATAGAGAACTTATGGCACAAGGTGCGGGTAACATCATATCAGGGATGATAGGAGGTCTACCTATTACACAAGTAATCGTAAGAAGTTCTGCCAATATACAATCTGGTGGCAAGACCAAGATGTCAGCAATTATCCACGGCTGTTTACTCTTAATTTCTGTGCTCTTAATACCAGGGCTGTTGAATAATATTCCACTATCTGTATTAGCTGCAATCTTGTTGATCGTAGGATATAAACTGGCTAAACCAGCATTGTTCAGTGTTATGTATAAATTAGGATGGATGCAGTTTGTCCCATTTATAATTACGATATTGGGAATAGTGTTTACTGATCTATTGTTAGGAATAGGGATGGGACTTGCAGTAGGAATTGTCATCATCCTAGTCAAGAGTTATCAGAATTCTCACTTCTTACACATCATAGATAATAGTGATGGCAAGCATAAGATAAAAATGACACTTGCTGAAGAGGTAACGTTTTTTAATAAGGGCGCTATTCTTAATGAGTTAGATCAATTGCCTGCGGACTCTTTTCTAGAATTAGATGTGAGGAAAACACGTTATCTAGATAATGACATTATAGAAATATTAGAAGATTTTGCCTTTAAGGCCAAGAACAAAAAGATAGATATTAAGTTAGTATCAGAAAGAGGTATTGTTGAGAACCCTCCGAGTTATATTGAATTCTTCAAACTCAGCAAACGTGAAATAAATTTTAATTAATCATTTTAAACTTAAACGAAATGCAGCTATCAGAATTTAATACTAATACTCAGACTAAGGAATCGCAATCTCAAGTTTCGCCAGAAAAGGCATTAGAATTACTCAAGGAAGGTAATAAGAGATTTGTTGCCAGTGCACCTGTTAATAGAAACTTATCTCAGCAAGTGCAAGATACGAGTACGGGGCAATATCCATTTGCAACAGTTCTACATTGTATAGACTCGAGAGTCTCTTCTGAGTTGGTATTTGATCAAGGTATAGGCGATGTTTTTAGCATAAGAATAGCTGGGAACTTTGTTAACCAAGACATCCTGGGGAGTATGGAGTTTGCATGCAAGTTGGCAGGAACTAAGGTTATCGTTGTCCTAGGTCATACAGCTTGTGGCGCAGTAAAAGGCGCATGTGATGATGCTAAGTTAGGGAACTTAACAGCTATGCTAGATAAGATAAAGCCAGCTGTAAATAGTGTAACTGAACCTACTGACGCAGGACTGCGTAATTCTAAAAACATAGATTTTGTCAATAATGTAGCTGCAGAAAATGTGAGACTTACGATTGCTAAAATTCATGCGGATAGTCCTGTCTTAGCGGAAATGTATAAGAACGGAGAGATAGATATCGTAGGCGGTATGTACGATATACATACAGGAATAGTAAGTTTTTATGAAAAACAGCAAGCTTAAAAATATGCTGATATTAAATTCATTAATTAGGATACTGCCAGTCATTGTAATCATGTTGTCCTCTGTCATGAGTTTTTCTCAAGACAGTGGATTGGGCAATTGGTTAGTATACATAGGAAGTAAGAAGATAGATACAAGATGGAATATCCATCATGAGGTCCAGTACAGAAACTACAATGCTATAGGTGATCTAGAGCAACTGCTGCTGAGAGGAGGCGTAGGTTATAACCTTACAGAAGGGAATAATAATCTCTTACTAGGTTACGGTTATATACACAGTGAAAATTATGTTAACGCCGATGACAAAGTCAATGTAGGAGAACATAGATTGTTTCAGCAATTTATAACGAAGCAGAAGGCGGGTTCTATAGGGTTACAGCACAGGTATAGAATAGAGGAGAGATGGGTAGAAGGTGACTTCAAGCTAAGGTTCAGGTATTTCTTAGGATTGAAGTTTCCATTAAAACAAAGCCCTTATTATCTGTCCGTCTATAACGAGATATTCATAAACAATAAGGATAACGTATTTGATAGAAATAGAACTTATGGTGGGATAGGATATAAATTAAGCGATGCCCTGAGACTAGAACTGGGCTATATGAATCAGTTTTTAAACGCAGGTTCTAGAGATCAGATAAACCTCATTGTCTTCTCAAGTTTCTAGAAAGACAAACGAGGTATCATAGATAAAGTTGGTTTTTTCGTTTTGATGTGGACGTCTGTTTTCTAAGGAACAGGCGTCCTTTTTTGTAGTTATTAACTCTTGTAACTCGCTTTTTACTCCTTGATAAACTGTCCCGACTTCAATGTTTTTTGGTTCAATAGCAACTCGTAGAAATATGTACCTGATACATACTGACTAACATCTACCTTGGTATTGTTACTGCTTAATGCTTGAGTAGAAACAGTTCTGCCAGCGTTATCTACAATATTCATATAAGCTCCACTAGGTAAATTCTCTACATTGATCTGAATATAATCCGTAGCGGGGTTAGGTTGTAGGCTTACTTCTATGTGCTCAGCAATCGACTCTAGTGAACTTATACAACCAGCACCTGGCACCATAAACGTATGATCATCTGGTTGACTGATTCCTATGTTATCAAAATTCACATTTAAGATTTCAGAGATTTGGCTCTGAGAAGTTCCGATATTAGCTACAAATATTTCAGATTCGGCACATTCTCCACCGATAACTTTGAATCTTATAGAAAACATAGGAGAATCATCTGCTAGACTATGCGTTATAAGGTCAGACCAACTGAGACGTAACTTTCCGTCCCGTGGGGTTGTCATATCTTGAGATGGTAATGCAATATTGGCCTCACTGAAAGGTGCTAAATCAGTAGCAAAAGAATGTGTGCCTATCACTTGTAATACTGTAGAATCCCAGTGTATGAATGTCTGTACACCGTACAATTCCGTAAAACCTTTCACTCTCATGGTTACATCTACCTCGTTGTTTTCATCAATGTCACTTATATCAAATGCCACTTGGAGAGGACTCTGTTGTGCGATGAGACTCATTGTAGATAGAAGAAAAAAGCAAATTACTTTATTGATGGTGGACATAACTATAGAATTTTGTAGGAAAATGGATTTTGTTAAAATCAAAAGGAAGATCAGGTTGCAAAAATAGGTGTTATTAGGTTTCTACATAATAAAAAAGCGATATACCAACATTTTATAAAGAACAGCACCGTCTGCAATTGGCATTTATAGATTTTTGCTTAAGAAGTTTCGTAAAACAAGCTTTAACGGCATATCTTTACCTCCAAAAAATTACTACTATGAAATCAGTTTTACTTTATATTATATTTATCGTTTCAGCTATAGGACTTATGTCTAATCAAGGTGGTCGAGGTAGTACAAGTGGTCCAGCCACAACCGCTCCTGGTGAAAGTGGGCAGACTTGCGGCCAATCAGGCTGCCATAATGGCGGCGCATTTGATGTTGCGCCGGAGATAGAATTAACGGATGCTGCTGGAGATGTTGTTTTGGGATATGTTCCTGGAGAAACTTATACCGTATCACTTAAGATTAATCACAGTGGATTGCCTGCAGGTTATGGTTTTCAGATGGTATGTCTTACTGATGCTGATAATACAGGTGTTAATACCTTCAGCAACTTTGTAGGAGATATAGATGATATTATGCTTCTAGATAGACAATATGTAGAGCAGAAAAGTAGATTACCTGTAGATCTTATCCCATTGACATGGACGGCGCCAGAATTTGGTACAGGTGATGTAACTTTCTATGCTGCAGCTAATGCTGTTAATGGGAACGGTAATTCTGGAGGTGATGGTGCGGGAATAACATCTACAACTATTGTTGAAGGTGGGCCTTTATCATCATCAGATATTCCGAGTCTTGCAGATATTAGTATTTCTCCTAATCCTACTGCTGATTATATAAATATCGCATCATCAGAATCTATAGTTGCGGTAAATATATATAATACACAAGGCCAGAAAATTATCTCAGAAACTACTGATAGAATCAATGTATCAGACCTCAGAACAGGACTTTATATTGCTAAGGTTGTAACTGGTAGTGGTGAGGTGACGAGGACTTTTGTTAAGAAGTAATATAGTCGGAAACGATATATTCTCAATGAAAAGCCCTTTAAGATGTTTCATCTTAAAGGGCTTTTTTTATATTGTTTACGCAGGGATTATACCAATTTACCTTTAAGATGTCGTATAAGATTTAAAAGAGAATTTGTTTAGATTAAGGCGAAAAACGCAGGCATAGCCTAGCTATGACGAGTATTTTCAACACAGAGATGAGCAAATTCTAATAAAATATGTGCGGCATTCTGAAGTTAAACTGGTATTAGTAGTTCTCTCTTTGATTTGATCCAAAATCACGTGAATAATTATTGGTTAAATTTCAATGTTATTATTTCTATGTCGCTTTTCTACTACTACAAGATCGTCAATATATCATAGCATTTAAATCATATACACAAGCTCCAGAAGATCGATATACTCAAAAAGTATAGAGTCACTCAGTTGTAGCTTTATTATCAACTGTGCCGTCCATTCTTTCTATTAATATACCACTACGCTGTGGCTTTTATTGATTGTTTATTGGATTTAAGATCCACCAAAAAAAAAACAGCCACCAATATAAATTGGCGGCTGCTTAAGTGAGACCTTATGTTATTGTTATTTAGTCCTCATAGATTATTTGCTATCAGATAAAACAACAGTCTTGTCATTGTCGCTGAATGATCTATCAATCAATAAGTGAAGGGGATCTATGTCTGAGAAAATCATTAGTCGCAGGATAAGGCGATTCTTGATATTTGTATTCTTCAAACTAGATACTATATCTTCTGTAACATCCCACGGTAAGATCCATCCTTACTCTCATAGACGACAACGTAACTACCAGAATACCATTCTGTAGTATCTATGTGCAGATTGCCTATCCCAGGTGATTTATCCATTTCTATG
>JALZVB010000314.1 GCA_023300835.1 Saprospiraceae bacterium
GTTCTAGCTTTAAAATGGTTGAAGTATTTGAAAACATGGCTTTGCCTCAAGTATCAACTATGATCGACAAAGTACTTACTTGTAATGAAGCAATAACGTTAGAGGCTATTATTGAAAATGCAGAAAGCCTATCAGTTGCATGGACTGATGACTCAAACATAGTCTTGTCAACTAGTAATGATGTTACGATAGAAATTGCTGGCGTCTATTTCTTTAAAGCGATAGATGATAGCAGTGGATGTGTACTAAAGGATACAGTAAATGTTGTTGAAGACGTCAATGGATTTATTCCTGATTATGACGTATTTGCGCCAGGTTGTTTTGGAGAGTCAGCAGGTATTATTAATGTAGAGAGTAGCAGTATTAATGGTACTGGAATTCAATATTCACTAGAAGGATTGACACAAGGTAACAATGTTTTTAGTGGTTTGGAATCAGGAGAATATGAATTAGAAATTTTCAATGCTGAAGGTTGTCGATATGATACAATCATCACAATAGATGAAGGGGATTCAGTTGATTTTGAATTATCATTACCCACAAGTTATACACTACAACTGGGTGATTCTGTGGATATCGAACTTGAGTTATCTGACTCAGATATTACGGTGTCATCAGTATGGCTTGCCAATGGAGAAACGATATGTACAGATTGTAATAGTATATCTGTTACACCTGAACAGAATACAATCTATGAAGTCGAAGTTCATAACGCATTTGGATGTGTAGAATCCAGCTTTGTAGAATTGGACGTAGTAAGAAATAAGTCATTTTATATTCCTAATATCTTTGATCCATCGCTTCCTGGAGATGACGGGAAGTTTATAATATTCGCTGATAACATAGAATCAATTGATGCCTTTTCAGTTTTTGATAGATGGGGTAATCGTGTATATCAAGGGGAAAATATCGAAGGATTTGGTAGTTATATGTTATGGGATGGCACAATGAATGGAAATAGAGTCGATGCAGGTGTATATATATTTAACCTAGAAGCGACTCTAGACAATGGAAATAAGAAACAGGAAATAGGGAGTATTACTATTATGAACTAATAATAAAATCTCTTTTTTATAGAAAATAAAAAGGCCGAAATTTCGATTTCGGCCTTTTCTAATTTCTATTGAGTTGTAAGTTTTAGAGCCATTGACATAGAATGCCACACATCAATACAAATGTGATAAACCAATAGCCTACATGGATACCTATGTATTTCCATCCTCTCCTTTCAAATAATGAATTGATTGCAATAAGTGGAAATGCAATCAAGATAGTTGCAAAACCTCCATGTGCAGCTCCATGACCAAACGTTCTGTGTCTCGTACCAAATTTATCCATCAATGCCTGATACATTGTGTTGACTTCAGAACCCACTACTTCAAAGTCTGGATGGGTAACAAAGAGCTGGAATATACCACTCTGATGATTGGTCAGTCCGGCTAGCCCTGCAGATAGAAAAATGCTAAACACATATGACAAACCTAATATGAGCGCCATGTTACTCCCTTTGAGACTTTCTTCTGTAAATCCATTGACTTTCATCCATGATTTACCAAATAGAGGGCCATACCATACGGCTCCTACAAGCATAGGCACAAGGCCTGCAGCTAATAATATTAAGGGGTTTGAGAACATTGTAAATTGTTTACAGTTAGTTAATCGTAATTTTTCGTTCTTCTAATATAATGTAAATAATTGCCAACATAAAATTTAGGCGTTGTTGGGCCAATAGAACATAATAGAATTATATTATTGTTCATTGATGCCAAATGGCAATAGTATTCTGAATTTTAAAATCCCCTATGTCCGATATATACATCACAGATAAGACCTTTTCAAGCATTGAATTTGATTCAAAATCTCTAGATAAGGGAGAATATGAGAATTGCAACTTCGACAATTGTGTTATAACGAGCTGCTCCTTAGCCGGTTTTGTATTTGTAGATTGTACGTTCACCGACTGTGAATTATCTAGATCCTTATTTTCCGGTACGGCATGTAGAAATGTAACATTTGTCAATTGTAAAATGATGGGTATTGACTTTGAAGTATGTAATCCGTTTCTTTTAGAACTTACATTCAGAAGTTGTAACCTTAGCTATACACTATTTAACAATATGGACTTGACTAGATGCTCCTTTGATGACTGTAATCTCTTAGAAGCTAATTTTGAAGAGAGTAATCTCGGAGGTGTTGTCTTTCATGAGACTAAATTAACAGCCGCTATTTTCAATAGTACGGACCTTCAGAAAACGGATTTCAGGACTGCCCTAGGGTTCGATATTGACCCATCAGCAAACAGAATGACCAGGGCTAAATTTACCGTCGGAGGCTTAGGAGGCTTGTTATCTAAGTATAGTTTGGACCTTTATTAGGCATCACGACACAGGCCCTTATTCTGTCACTTGTAATATGAAATTTTACCTTTATTCTGTTTCGTAGCTCTCAACGTAGCTTAGTGATTTTATGTATAATTGTATAGATTACCTTTATTTTATTACAAATTGTATAAAAAATTGCCCTAATTTTGTTACATAGAATTTAATTATTTACCCTTATTTTATGTCAAAGTAGATTTATTACCCTGATTTTGTTACATAGAACTGATGTATTTGCCTTTATTCTATTACGTTCGTTACTGTTATTAACCTCTATAAAAACGATGTAGAGAAATATGCTTCTACAACAACTGAAGCTCGTATCATCAAGCACATAATGGATACCGGATATCTTTATTTAGATCAAAGGATAAAGTTTGAAAATTTCGGACAATCTAATTATAGATCTAGGGAAGTAGGAGAAGCTATGCGTAACCTTGATGATGCCAAAGTCATACAGTTAATATACCCGACAACAGAACTTGTACCTCCAATCAAGCCTAACCTCAGAAAATCACCAAGGCTACAGTTTCTAGATACAGGTCTGGTTAACTATGAATTGAAAATACAGGCAGAAATGATTGGGATGAGTGATATGAGTTCTGCCTATCGTGGTGCATTGATACCACATCTTATAACACAAGAACTGATATCACTGCAGACATTAAATTATAAAAAACCGAATTTCTGGGTAAGAGAAAAACCACAAGCTTCATCAGAGATAGACTTGGTAGTACAATACAAGAATAAGTTAATACCTATTGAAATCAAGTCTGGTAAGGAAGGTAGGCTTAGATCATTACACCAGTTTATAGAAAGAACAGATCATCCATACGCGATACGTATGTATGGTGGAGAATTTTCCGTTGAGCAGCACGTTACACCTCAGATGAGAAAGCCATATTTATTAATGAATTTACCTTACTACCTAGGTACTAAGTTAATGGAATATGTTGCGCATTTCGTTACAACGTATACTGAGAGTAGTATATAATTATGGCCTCATAGAACCACCACCAAGATGCTAGAAAGCATACATAGGCATATGCTAAGTTCGACTTGCCTATAGAGCCTATGTAGATCATATTATTTAATTTTTTTTATTTAGTCAGGCAACCCTTTTTGTGCTTCATGCATATTATGGGTGCAAAATTAAATCTAACAAAAAAATTATATAATTATGAAAAATTTACTTTTAGCTCTGCTTAGTATATTATTAATTACTACGTTTATTTCATGTGGTGATGATGACGATGCAGGATCTAAAGACTTGACATTGAATTTTAGTGGACTTGAAGATCTAGGAAGTGAAGCAACTTATGAGGGTTGGTTAATAGTAGATGGCAACCCCGTTTCAACTGGTGTTTTTAATGTAAATGCAGATGGAGTAGCTTCTAGAAATGAATTTCAGGTTGCATCAGAAGACCTAGAAAATGCATCTACATTTGTTCTTACAATAGAGCCTTCTCCGGACAATGATCCAGCACCTAGTGATGTTCATATTCTTGCAGGAGACTTTGATGGTACTAATGCTGATTTAACAATAGGCCACGAGGCAGCATTAGGTAAAGACTTTTCTGAGAGTACAGGTGCTTTCATTTTAGCTACACCTACTGACATGGATGACACCAATGAAGATAGTGGAATCTGGTTTCTAGATAATTCTTCTGGATCGGCTATGTCAGGTCTTTCTTTACCTACTCTTCCTGCTGGTTGGGCTTACGAAGGATGGGTTGTATTAGATGGTACACCTATAAGTACAGGTACTTTTACTGAAATGGATACTGCAGACAATAGTACTCTATATAGTGGAGATGTAGCTGGACCTAATTTTCCAGGAGAAGACTTCTTACTTAATGCACCAGATGGTTTTACATTCCCTATTGATCTGAAAGGAAGTACTGCAGTTATAAGTATAGAACCGGTTCCAGATAATAATACAGCACCGTTTACATTAAAGCCTCTTGTTGGTGGAATTCCTAGCAGTGCAGATGTACATAGTACGATAGCTATGGATAGAAATCTTACATTTCCAACAGGTACAGTGTTACGTTAAACATATAAATAATACCCAAGTAGTTCAATGTTGCTAACGTTAACTGACCACCTATTAATAAATAGGTGGTTTTTTTTATTTGATACAAGGAGTATAGTATAATGATCTTTTATTAATACTAAACTATCAAACGCTATAAAAAAGCGTTTCAAGTCTAACTGATATTTCGTTAATCAAATTATTAAAAAAAAAACAATAAAAAAGGGAACAAGCTGAATAAACTTGTTCCCTTTTTTCTTATTGTAAAATCGGCTTTCTTACACCATAGGAATATAAACCTTACCCTTAATCACATTCCTAGAGATAACCAACCTTTGGATTTCTGAAGTCCCTTCGTAGATCTGTGTTATCTTAGCATCGCGCATAAGTCTTTCTACATGGTACTCTTTTACAAAACCATATCCACCATGAACTTGTACAGCTTCTACAGTTGTTTCCATAGCCACTTCTGATGCATATAGTTTAGCCATTGCAGCAGCTTGTGCATAATCTCTTCCAGTGTCTTTGAGCCATGCAGCTCTATACACCATAAGTCTTGCGGCTTCTATTTTCATAGCCATATCAGCTAATTTGAACGAGATGGCTTGATGTTGATTTATGGCTTTCCCAAATGTTTTTCTTTCGTGAGAATAGGCTAGGGCTAACTCATAAGCACCTGCTGCGATACCCAGTGCTTGGGCAGCAATTCCGATACGTCCGCCGTCTAAAGTTTTCATAGCGTACTTAAATCCAAAACCATCAGGACCCAGTCTGTTGCCTTTAGGTACTTTGACATCTTCAAACATTACGGATGATGTATCTGATGATCTGATTCCTAATTTATCTTCTTTGATACCTGTCGTGATTCCAGGCGTATCAGCATCTACTAGAAAAGCATTAATCCCATGGTGTTTTTTCTCAGGATAAGTTTGAGCGATTACGACATATACACCTGCTGTTTTTCCATTGGTAATCCAGTTCTTAGTTCCATTAAGTATATAGTGATCACCTTTGTCTTCTGCTACTGTATGTTGACTAGTGGCATCACTGCCAGCCTCTGGTTCTGATAAACAAAAAGCACCAATTTTTTCTCCTGATGCAAGAAGCGGGAGATATTTTTTCTTCAGTTCTTCTGAGCCATAATGCTCGATCCCCCAACAAGCTAATGAGTTATGAGCAGACACGATTACAGAGCATGAGCTGTCAATTTTAGATAATTCCTCAATTGTAATTGCGTAGGAAATTGTATCGAGAGCGGCACCGCCATATGCTTCAGGAATCATCATACCCAAGAAACCTAGTTCTCCCATTTGTTTAACGTAGGCTGTAGGGTATTCCTGTTTTGTATCTCTTTCAATGACGCCTGGCTTGAGCTCCTGTTGGGCAAAATCCCTAGCAGCTTTCCTTATCATTTCGTGCTCTTCTGTCAATGTGAAGTCCATACTTATGCTTTTATATACTCCATATTGTCAGGAGTCATTGCTTATTAAAATGTATCTATAAATCTATAAAGGTATGTTACCGTGTTTTTTCTTAGGTAGGTTTACTACTTTAGATTCCAACATGGCATATGCTTTTATCAATTTTTTTCTGGTGTCTTTAGGTTGAATGACTTCGTCTATAAAACCTCTTTCTGCAGCTCTGTATGGATTGGCAAATTTCTCTGCGTATTCCGTTTCTTTCTCTAAGAGTTTAGCTGCTGGATCTTTAGCTGCCTTTATCTCTTTTCTGAATATTATTTCACTGGCTCCTTTGGCTCCCATTACGGCAATCTCTGCAGTAGGCCAAGCATAATTCATGTCAGCACCTATGTGCTTAGAGTTCATGACATCGTAGGCGCCTCCATAAGCTTTACGTGTAATTACAGTTACTTTAGGGACTGTCGCTTCGCTCAATGCATAGAGTAGTTTGGCCCCATTGGTAATGATTCCATTCCATTCTTGATCTGTTCCTGGAAGAAAGCCTGGCACATCTACAATTACGAGTAATGGAATATTAAAACAATCACAGAATCTTGTAAATCTAGCCGCTTTTTTAGAGCTGTTGACATCTAGACAACCGGCTAGGGTTGTGGGTTGGTTAGCCACAACACCTATACTTCTGCCTGCAATTCTTGCAAATCCTACAACGATGTTTTCGGCATAATTCTTATGAATTTCAAAGAAAGATTCGCTGTCACATATACCACCTATAACATCTCTCATGTCATAAGGTTGATTGGCACTTTCAGGAATTATGTCTTCAAGAATTTCTCTTGACTCATCTCCTAATGTGAAAGGTAATCTAGTAGGTAGCTCCTCACAATTCTGAGGCATATAACTCAGTAATGTTTTGAGTTTATTGATACAGTCGATATCGTTTACGGCAGTAAGATGTGTTACTCCAGATTTAGTAGCATGTGTATTAGCACCTCCTAATTCTTCTGAACTTACTTCTTCATTAGTAACTGTTTTTACAACGTTAGGGCCAGTGACAAACATGTAACTGGATTGCTCTACCATCATTGTGAAATCAGTCATTGCTGGCGAATAAACGGCTCCACCTGCACAAGGGCCCATGATAGCTGATAACTGCGGTATCACACCAGAGGCCATTACATTCTTATGAAAGATATCTGCATAACCACCTAGTGATCTAACACCTTCTTGTATTCTGGCTCCACCACTATCATTGAGTCCAATAAATGGCGCACCTACTTTCATAGCGAGGTCCATTACTTTGCAGATTTTCTCAGCATGTGTCTCTGACAAAGCGCCACCAAAAACAGTAAAGTCTTGTGCAAATACATATACAAGTCTGCCGTGGATCGTTCCGTATCCTGTTACTACGCCATCACCTAAATAGATTTGATCTTGCAACCCAAAGTCAGTGGTTCTATGCGTTACCATAATTCCAATTTCTTCAAATGAGCCTTCGTCCATCAAGAAGTGGATTCTTTCTCTGGCGGTAAGTTTTCCTTTGCTATGCTGCTTATCTATTCTTACCTGACCACCACCCAGTTGAGCTTCGGCCATCTTAGAAAGTAATTCAGCTGTTTTATCTTTTTTCATTAGGCTGTTCTATTTGTTCGCCATGAAGAATCTTGAGAAGTTGCTGTATGCGACGGTTCTGAGGCAATCTTCTGCTTTTCTAGTAGTAATCTTATGGCTACTGCCGCAGCAACTTTTTTCTCTTCTTTTTGAGTTTCTAAAAGCTGCTCAGGGTTATAATATTTTTTTACAAAATGGGTATCGATGTTCCCCGAGATAAAGCTATCGTGAGAAAATACGAATTTGCCGAAAGGCAGCGTCGTTTCTATACCTTCTATTTTATAATCAGCTAAGGCTGATATCATACGAGAAATTGCCTCGTTTCTATCTGCACCATAGGTGATAAGCTTGGCAATCATAGGATCATAATAGATCGGAATTTCCATGCCTTCAGTATAACCGTCATCAAGTCTTACCCCTTCACCTGAAGGTTTCTTATATGTGTCAAGAGTTCCTATACTTGGTAAGAAATTATTGAGTGGATCCTCTGCGTAGACTCTTAGTTCGACAGCATGACCTGTTATCTTGAGATCCGCTTGTGTAAACGAAAGTTTCTCATTCCTAGCAACTCTTATCTGTTGCTCTACGAGGTCAATTCCTGTTATCATTTCCGTTACAGGATGTTCAACTTGTAGTCTTGTGTTCATTTCTAGAAAGTAGAAATTTTTGTCATCGTCTAACAAAAACTCAACAGTACCTGCACCGACGTATTGACAG
>JALZVB010000315.1 GCA_023300835.1 Saprospiraceae bacterium
GATTCCTTTTTCTTTATTAGGGATTTTTTTTAGCTACTGTTTAACAACAATAGGCGCTATAGTATCTCGCCACGGGTTGTGCTACTTTTCCAGGTTTCTTCTCTGAGCTGAGATACAAAACAGTTTGACCAGATTTATTTCCAAATGCCAATATGTAATCCATTTCACCATCACCATCCAAGTCACCCATCCATACGACTGTATGGAAATCTTTAATCCATCTTTCTTCAATATGCTGTGAGTTACCGTTATTAAAAATGGTGATAGCATAATCATATCCTCTATCGTAGCTAGCAGAAATTTTAAAGTTAGGATCTTCGTAAGCTAAATAGGTTTCAATTGAATTCTTTCTTAGCCACTCATTACTATTTGTTCCATCGAGTTCTTCGTTGATATGTCCAGTTCTCAGGACTTTCTTTGATCCTATAATGAATTTTAATTTTTTATCTTCTTTTACGATTACACTTAAGTCTGTCATGGACAGTGCATTCCTACCATATTCTATTTCAATTTCCTTGAGAATACAATCTTCGTCTTTTTTATAATACCCGTACCAATTGTATGCGGCGACATCATAGACATTTACAACACAGTTAGATCCGGCAAACAATAGCGCATAGTCATCATTATCTTGGTTATTGCTGTCTCCTTGGGTTTGATTGTAGAGATAGGCATTATTTACATAGCCAGTTTGCCCACCGTGACTTACTTTTAACCAGTAACCTTGTATAACATATTTTCTCTTTTCTGTCCTTATGACATCAACAGTGTCAAGTCCGTAATCTTGTTTATGTAGAAGCATTACTTTTTTTCCAAAAGGAATATGTTTTATAACTTCTGACTTAGTTGTGGGTTTAGATCTTAAATTGATACCACTTTTAGCAAGTACCGTATTCTGCTTTGCATTATAGTAATATATAGGTTCAACCTGGGAATTAAGAACATTTATAATTAGAGAGCATAGAATTATTAAGATGTATTTCATGGTATCAATTTGTTATCAATTTACGAGACTTAGATTAATATTTAATGAGGCAACTACCAGCTGTAGTATATTACCTAGTATTCGTTAGAAAAGGATTAGATACTTTATAAGATTAAGACTTACGTTCATGAATAAAACAATGGTCTAATGGAACAATTCTGCAAAATATACTATTAGTGTAGCTATATGAAGACATTTATTTTCCTTTTTACATGTATTTTATTATCGAGTTCAGCCCAACTACAAGGCCAGAATAAGGATCGTACTTATATTATAGAAGTAGATTCTACAGAGGAAGCTGTTACATTTAACTACGTTGTCAATATAGATAACAGTGAGATAGATGGGGTAGAGCAATTTCAGACAAGTTCTCTTGATACTTTTCTTCTACTATTGACGACTGATCTGGTAGCGATTCAAAACAAGAAATCTTTATTGTTTTATATCCATGGAATGATGGCTGGACAGAAACAATATTTTGCACATACGATTAAGGAACTGAATGATGGATATGTGGATGCTGATGAATCTGATATAGCTAGACTAATTTCTATTAGATGGCCAGGTAATAATCCAGTTTATAAAAAAAGCAAAAAGAATGCGCATAACATTGCGCCTGCTCTAGCGGAACTATTAGCTACTATTATTACAGAATGTAATGCGGCTCTAGAAAATAATTTAAAGATGGTTATGTTGGCGCATTCTCTTGGTACTGAACTGTTCAAAGAAATATTACTGCATTGGCCTAAGTCTGATATTGTGCCTTTTGGTAATGTTATTCTTGTCGGTTCCGACCTTGAAATAGATGTGTTTGAAGAAGAAGGAGAACTCAGCAATATTGGCTTAATGTCTGATCATACTTCGGTATACTACAGTACTAGGGATTTTACGCTTTCTTTTTCTAAGAGTTTGAATAAGAGAACACGACTTGGTCTATTCGGTCCATCTGAGTTGACAGTACCTAGTGAACAAGTAACCTACATAGATGTAACAGAAATAAGAGATGAAAAGCCTTTACCACTGAGAATGGTCGGCCACTCATACTTCAAAGCTTCACCAACTGTCATGAAAGATATTCTCTATAATATAAATGGATTTTTTCCAGAAGGTTATAAAAACAGAACACTTCTTGATACTACTTTCCAGAAATACAAATTGTCTGAGACGCCTACTGAAACTGAATTAGCGGATTAGGTTAATTGTACCGGCAATGCGGTCAGTTTCTCCATTTATAAAGACAAGTTCTACCATGTAAGTATATACGCCAGGTACAGCTTCGTTGCCTTTGTAATTGCCATCCCATCCGTTTATAATTTGCTTTTGTTCTGTCTTCGGGCCTTCATAGATGTGATTACCCCATCTGTCATAAATATATAATTTACTCTCTAGCAACGTCTTTGATGCGCCTATGTTAAATATATCATTGAGCCCATCACCATCAGGGGTAAAAATATTAGGCACATATATATCTTTTGCTAATAAAGACTTAATAAACACAGAGTCAAGTGCGACACAGAACAGTTCATTTTCTGACTCCATATACATCCATCCATCATCTATAACGACCCATCGCAATTCAAGAGCATTACTTACCAGCTCGTCTGATTCTATCCATTTGGTATTTATAAGATCACCTCCTACAACTTCTGGTTCTAAGATTATTGTAGTGCCGTAATCTTCCGTAATGGGCTCATCAACATCTATTCTTGATAAATTGAATCCTACTTCTAATTCTAATATTACAAGACTGTCACAGCCATTATTGTTTGTCAACGTATCAACATATATTCCTGGCAGCGTAAGATCAATAGTGCCGAATGGATAAGTTTCTCCTAGACAGATTGTATCAGCGTAACTATATTCAGATATATTAATCAATGATAATTCCAAGAGACATATACTATCACATCCCGAGGTCGCTATCAAGGTGTCAACATAGCTGCCTGGCTGTATCAGCGTATCACCACCGAACAGTAAATATCCATTATCACAAATCATTTCTTCTATAATTACGACTTCATTCTCAAGTATCCTAAGATCTAAATAAATGATACTATCACAACCCGCTGTAGATTGTAAAGTATCTATGTACATTCCTGTTTCATAAAGTATTATATCATTGAAATTGTAGCCGATGTCTGGACATAGAGATACTTCAATATTGTTAGACTTATTGTTGAGTGGGACTACATTTAGTTGAATGATACTGTCACAGCCATTATGATTTATCAAAGTATCGGTATAAGTTCCTGCGGCATCAATAATTATTTGATTAAATAATATTACCTCACTAGGACATATTGTATCTAGTAATTGAGTAGTAGATGTATCATAAAATTTAAGTTCTAATGCAATAATACTATCACAACCTTGATTAGATTCTAGTGAAATAACGTAAGTGTCTTGTTCTGAGTACATACTGCCATTGTATTCAAGCGTAGCGCCTGGACATATATACACAGATAAGTCTGTAAGCGGAATAACATCTGTTTTTGATAATAGTATCCGTTCTACTATAGAATCACAGTCATTGAAACTATTGGGAATAAAATTCAGGTATTCTCCTGGTTCATATTTCCAGCCATCATAGATATATAATGAGTCGTTGTAGCATATTTCATTTGTAAGTTCTATAGTATCTGGCGCTTGTAATTGTAACGGCCACCATGTGATGTCCTTAGATATAGAGTCAACACAGCCATGATCGTCCGTGACACTGAGACTGACGGAATAGTTGCCTCGGTCGCTATAGCTTACAACAGGAGGAAATTGATCATTAGAAAATGATCCTTCTCCTAGATCCCACAACCACTCAGTAATTGTATTGATAGGAAGAGAATTATTTTCATATAATACAGGGCCAGCTACACAAGAATCATAACTATAAACAAAGTCAGCGGTAATTTTAGGAGATATATAGAACTGCATATGAGCTGTGTCTGGACATAGCAGATTATTTCCTATAATCATATGTCCTGTATATTCACCAGCAGTAGGGAATTCAATAGTATAATTTCTAAGGTCTGAGCCTGTCTCTGTAGAAACCTGATTGTCTAAGGCGTCGTAGAAGTCCCATTTGTAATAATTAATAAAACTTTCATCGGTACTTATGTTAGTGAGATCGAAAGTGAGCTCATTGCAAGACTCATAATAAGCGGTGTAGTTGTTAGTTACATTATCTATAAAGAAAGAGTCAGCTTCAATCATTGCAATATAATTATCTATGCAACTGATAACATTAAATTCATAATCTCTCCTTATCGTACTCATTAATTCTCCGCCTCTATATTCTTCAGCACATATGGCAACGACATAGGCCCCTGATATATCCGGTAGTCCAGTGATAAACCCATCGGAAGAATTAATGGAAACGGTAGGGTTTCCACTCATAGGTATCTGGCTGGTGTAAGGAACAATATAATTTAACTCTCGGAAAGGAGGGGTACACATGATGGCGTCTGGATTAGCGCAGCCACAACAGTTTGTTCCGCCTACTTGAAAATTACTCCTAGAGTAGGGCTCACAGAATCTATAAATAATGTAATCACCATCTGGATCAGTTGCTGAATGATCTACATTAACTGGAAATTGATTGCATAAGAAGATGGGAGGAACGGCGTCAAAAACAGGACTGTTGTTCCCTAGCCGTTGCGCTAGAGGTGAAATTTCAATGTCATATATTGCGCCCAGAGTACCATCTGATAAAACATTATTTATCGTGTAATTCCGAAATCCCCTCTGATATGATACGTTGTAAGGTTGATCTGAAACGGGTAGATCAATTATAAATACGTAGGTTGAATATTCTAGTTTATCATCATTCAAGAACCGCGTACGACATTGGTCCGTGTCAGGTTCTATTGAGAGAACGGGGCCTTTAGGCACATTGCTAATCACTTCATGACTAGACCAGCTGCCAGTTGAATGCTTCTGGAAAATTCCGAACGTGGCATAGTTGTCAAAGTCTATACCCGTCGGATCACGGTACAAGTTCATACTTATCTCAAAAGATACAATAGACCTATCGAGATTGTGCTCGATATATTTATAAGTCATATCCCCACCTACAATATGAGACGCATGTAGAGAAGTAAAAAAAGGGCAGAGGAGGAGGAATAACAAAATAGTATTCACCCATTTCCCATCGAGGGAAGTGTTAGAAAAGAACATACTAATGGCGTTTTGGAGAATGAAAAGAAACCCTGGGTAGAGGTCTCATTTCTGATTGTTTAGTAGTTCATTGGGTATTGCAAAAAAAAGGTGGGATTATAACTTGCAGTGCAAATGTAATATGTATTCAGCTTGTATGTTTGATTATTACCTGTGATCCTTCATTTTGGGTAGTAACCCTACAGGTTACTTTTTAGTTTAATCAGGGTTTACCCTTAGTTCAGGATTGGTTTGTTTTATTTCTAATCTAGAATCAATAAATTGATAGATGGAATCTTGGACTTCTTCCCAGTTAGGGTTCATATATGTCGAGGTCAATACATGCCCAGTGGGGCTAGAGAATGGAATAACTTTGAGCTGCTCTTGCGGTGTATTGACTTGATTAACGTATTCCAAAATAGCATCTACTGATATCGTTTTATCTTGATGGTCTTCGTCCTTGAAGTAATATCCTACAAACAATGGCATTGTTGTTTTTTCAAAAACACTTGGTAGCATCGTTTGTTCCAGTAAATTCTGTAAGGCAATATAACCCTCTATTCTATTTTTGGTTGTCCACCACTTTTGTGCTTCTTGGGATGCGTTCCATGTTCTGTAATCACTTCCTACAACATACCTGAAAACTTGTTTTCCCCATGGATAAGTAAACAACTTTGCTCTTTTGTCATATATTTCAATATTGGGTGAAGTCATGATATGTGCTACTATATCTGGGTCTTCATTTGATAAGTAAATACCTAATGTACTTCCTGTTGAACAACTCAATAAAATCACTTTCTCTCCTATTAATTTTCCTATGGCAATCGCTTCTTTAGCAGAATTGAGTAATGACGTTGGAGTCATATTAAGTAAAGAATTTTCATCACTTAAGCCATGTTGGGACAATCTGCTTAACAGCACATTCATGCCGTATCTGGAACCTATGTTATGTGTAACCGGAAAACCTTCTCCATGGCTAGCCGTAAACCCGTGTAAATAAACGATAGCATACGCTGATCTTTGTTGGGGTTGAGCCCATATGATTTGAGCTTGATTACCAGGCTTTATATTGAGAATTTGAGATTCTTTGTCACTGATATATTTGTCAATTTTATTAAGCGGAATTTGTAGGCTTATAGGTGAACTATCTACTCTATCAAACTCGGTTCTAGGACCAAATATGAATACTAAAAAAAGTAAGCCGAAGAAGGTCAAGAACATTTTAAAAAATAATCGCATATTGGTTTCTATAGATTCATTATTTAGATTCCGTTTTTGCAAAATAAAGGTATTATATGATCAATAAGTATGAATCACTCAAATTAGTTGACTGGTCAAGTTTATCTTTCTATGATAATGCAGAGTCGTTGCGTAATTCCTTAATAAAGAAACATGACTTAATTGTCCATGACAATGGCATAGACTTAAAAGTGAGTGCAATTGAACATGGATTTATTAAGTTAACTTTCAAATCCAGATATCCTTCCAGTTGCCAGTTATTTTGTAATGGATTGCAATCATGGTCTGCCTCTAGGTTTTATAATACTGAAGAATCGTTACCTCAATTGAGGTCTATTGCTAGTCCTATCTGGAGACATTATAAGATGCAATATTATGGAGATTACTTTCTCAAGAAAAAGCTACGTGTCAAAGACAAATTGTCTTCCTATGGTTATTCCGTATGGAAAATTGATAGTCAGGTTGTAAAAGTGTCTGATAACTCTAGTTCTGTTGGTATAGGCTTGTTCGTTTATTTGCCACAAGATGATGAGCTAGTCTTTTACAAAGAAATAGGACCTGGAGTTAATCACATTACCTTATCAGAAACTGAACTAAATAAGAAAATAACCTTAGCGCCACCCGTTACAGGATGGACAAGCTGGTATAACTATTATGGTAATATAAATCAGGAACTTATAAATGAACAATTGCAGCACTTTATAGATTATAAAGTACCTCTACAGTATTTTCAGATTGATGATGGCTGGCAAAAAAATATTGGTGATTGGTTGCCCAATAACAATTTCAAGAACCTTAAGGATATTCCTAAATTATCAGCAGCGAATAGTACTAAGGCTGGTCTCTGGCTGGCTCCTTTTGTGGCAAGTCAAAAGTCTGACATTTATATCAATAAAAAATCATGGCTTAAGCTGAATGGCGGTAAGACACAGTTAGCTGGTTATAATCCAGGGTGGGGTGGCAATTTCTATTGCTTGGATTGGAGGAACGCAGAAGTGCAATCATATCTTAAACATACATTTGATCGAGTTATTAATGAATGGGGTTTTAGGTTGTTGAAACTAGATTTCCTATACGCAGCAGCTTTAGAAAATGATATACCATCTGGATATGCCTATTCTGACGCGATTGATTTTATAAGAGATATAACGGTGGGTGCTGAACTTATTCTATGTGGTGCTTATCTAGACATTAATACACAAGACATTGATTATATAAGGATCGGTGGGGACGTGGATATGCAATGGAATGATAATAGATTGAGTAATATCTTACAATATAGAGAAAGGGTGAGTACAAGAGATACACTTAAGAATACAATCTATAGAAGGCTGCTCGGAGAGTATAATTTCAAGTTAGATCCGGATGTGTATATTCTTAGATCAGGTAACCATAAGTTATCTGATTATGAGAAACAGACGCTTTTTAGAATCAATCTACTACTAGGGGATGTGTTGTTTTGTTCTGATGATTATAGTAAATATGATGAAGAAACAAAATTGATATATAATAATGTTTTTAATGAAGGCGCAAGAGAAATTGTTGACTGGAGCTTCAATAATGACGCAGGTTATGTTGATTATAAATGGAATGAAAGATATGAGAAATTATACATCAATCTGAGTGACATTAATGTTTATATAAAAGAGATTGATAGATCCTTAAGGCCAGGAGAAAGCAGCGTTTTAGAAGTAAGAGTAGTCAGTTAAGTTTAAAAGTTATGTCTACATTATGTGTCTATATCCTAAACCAAAATTAAGCGTAAACCTTTCATTGTAGTCTGATATTCCAAAATCAACTATGACTGGTCCTATCGGAGAGTCGTACCCTAATGCTGCACCGATACTGATCATATTGATATTTGCTTCTTGATTATATGTCATACTAAGATAGTTTTGAGCATACATGTACTGTATATGTGGGGTAATAAAAATCGCTGGACGTAGCGTCATTCTCAGACCGAGATCAATGCCAAAATGATCCCCTATAATTAATTGCGATGCTTGTAATCCAGAAAATCCTATTGTTTGATTTTTTCTTTGAGATGGGCCACCTATCTGATAACTGTCTAGAAAAGAATTTCCAGATGACCACCTGGCATGAACATGAGTCTCAGCAGTAAGTCGATTATAAAGTAGTTTATAATAATGACCTGATAGATCTAGCTTAAGATAATTTCTTGTTTCATCAAATTTAAAAAACCCTTCGCCTGACTGATCATTAATAATTGTATTGTGAAAAATAAAATTAGATGAAACTGTAAAGTTGTGACCATTTGTAGGGAAAATACCAGCATTCAAAGTGTTGTTACTATACTCTAGATTAATGGCTTGTCTATTAGATTGATACTCTGTTATATCATTTTCAATAATAACTTCTGATTGTAACTCATCTTGTATTAAACTATAACCTATTGATAACATGCTGGCATAGTTGAATTCATGTAAAAACTCAAACTGAGTTACCATTTCTTCTTTAGTATAGAACCTTTCTACTTTGCCTCCATTGAAAAAAGGGAATCTATATCTCTCTGCTTTTCCAGAAAGTCTGAATAGGTTCAATGGCGCATTAGGAATTCTTATATAATATTGGAATTGCAGGCCTATATTTTCTGATATTCTAGTATCTATTCTTAGGTTGGATAACTTTCCGATTACATTTCTGGCTTCAGCAGATACAATAAGAGAGATATTGTAGTTATCAAAACGGTTTACATTGAGGCCTACCGTAAATGGTGTAATATTTCCTGCCTCAACATTAAGGCCTAGGCCATCTTCAGCTTTGTAAAATGAATAAGAAGAATTGGAAAAATTCTTAGTACCATAGACATAAGATAGACCTTCTTCCAGTTGTTTGAGAGTCAATGCATAATCTTTTTGAATACCCAGTTTACTCTTTATCATTCTATCGTAGACATCATCATCTTGGTTTGTACGGACTTCTTTGATTCTTAGCGTAAAAGGATATCTGAGTTTATTGACTTCTTTTTTAGGATGAGCTGAGAGTCTTTTTGCCAATGCTTTTAATACCTCACTTTGTGCCTTTGCTGCCTTATAACCTTCTTCAATTAGAAATTGATGTTTTTCAAACCCAAAAGATTCTATGCTTTTGACATCTGGTTCTATGAGAATATCTACCAGTTTAGTTTGTTGCTCTGAGTCGATAATGTTAGCCATAGTAGCAGACTGTTTCATTATTTCTAGAAGAGAATGAAGTTCATTACGACTGGCTTTTTTACTTCCTACGTATACCCCGATTGTAATATCGGCCCCCATGTATATTGCTTCTTGGACAGGAAAATTTCTGATGAGCCCACCATCAACGTACATTTTATCGTTCAGTATTTTGGGCGGAAAAAAGAAAGGTATGGCCATACTTGCCCGTACGGCATCTCCTAGAAAGCCTGTGCCCAACGCATCTGCTTTACCATTTTCAAGGTCTACAGCAACACATCTGAATGGAATAGGCAGTGTATCAAAGTTAGAAATTTCATAAGCTGGACTAAATAATCTAGAGATCATCAAGTCTAATTTTTGACCTCTAACAATGCCTTGTGGTAAACGTAATGAAGCATCTTTCCATAGAACTGTAAGTGGCGATTTTTGGTGTTGATTTTTTTCAATAGGAGCGATTTCACTGAGTGGAATGTTATTACTCATTACAAGATCCCAATCCATTGTCTCTGCAATCTGTGTCAACTCAGCAGCATTATAACCCATTGCGTAGAGTCCACCTACGATACTCCCCATACTTGTTCCCGTAATAAGGTCAGGTTGTATTCCAATTTCTTCCAAATACTTAAGTACCCCTATATGTGCTAATCCATGGGCGGATCCTCCAGAAAGAACAAGTCCTATTCGGGGTTCTGCTATACTATCTTTGTCAGATTGTGCCCAGCAGGTGGAAATAGTTATAAATAAAACTAGAAATAAAGTAATAATTTTCATATAGCTATTGAACGCATAGAATGGTTTAAATATGTCAAAAGTAAACATATAACGATTACATGTAATGTGTATCAGGTGTTTAATTACTAACATTTCAATAAAACTCATCTAGGATATCTTGTTTGCTAATTATTCGATATACTTCATGTATTGATTTGTTTAATTTTGTAGCTATTACATCAGATAGTATTTTCCAAATTTAACACAAACCAAGATGGGTCTTATTAATGTTCTAGAGAAACGAAGTGAAAATAAATGTGAACTATGCAGTAATTCTAATGATCTGAGAGCCATTATGGTAGCTCCCAAGGTAGAAGACATTATTGAGAATCAAGTTGTACTATGCGTAGTATGTGATGAGATGTTATCCGGAGCTAAAGAAATGGATGCCAACCATATGCGTTGTCTTAATGAAAGTATATGGAGTGAAGTCTCTGCAGTAAAGGTTATATCCTATCGTCTGCTTGACAAATTGAAAAAAGAGCCATGGGCTACGGACTTACTAGGGATGATGTATATGGAGGAAAGTGAACTAGAGTGGGCGCAACAGGGCTTATCTTCTAACGAGCTTGTACACAAGGACAGCAATGGTAATATCCTAACTAATGGAGATAATGTAGTTCTTATACAGGATCTCAATGTCAAAGGTGGTGGTTTCACCGCAAAAAGAGGGACCGCAGTAAGAAGGATAAGACTTGTACATGATAATGCAGAGCATATCGAAGGAAAGATAGAAGGGCAGAACATTGTGATCCTAACTAAGTATGTCAAGAAGTCGTAATTGTAAATAAAAAAACCTCATCTCCGCATTAGCCGATAGGCATATGAAGTGATGAGGTTTAATCCTTTATAAGAAGTGATTATTACTTTATAACAACCAATCTTTTAGCTTCTCGTTGCTTACCATTCGAAAGCATGAAAATATAGACACCAGCCTCTTCAAGGAGAAACTGCTCAGTATCATTAAGGTTGTTTATTGTTCCACTTAATACAGACTTTCCGCTTACATCTAGTATCTGATAAAACCAATTTCCAGATAAATCTAGTTCATGGTTTAAATTTATTAATCCATTTGTAGGATTAGGGGCGATACTCCACTTACCTATAGTACTTATGTTATCAGTCGCAGAAGGTGTTATTACGACATCTACTCTAAAAGTGCCTTCTATAAATCCACAATCGTTATTGGCTATTAATGTGACTAGATAATTTCCTGATTCTTCATATGTGTGAGTTGGGGATACTTCAGTACTCGTATTTCCATCTCCGAAATCCCAAGTATAAGAAGTTGCACCTACCGTATTATTTATAAGTTCAATTTCAGCAATATCTTGTATGACCTCAAAGTCTACAGATGGGACTTGCGTTGTCGTTATGATCCCTGGTTGTTCTAGTGTTTCTTTTCCAAATTGATTAGAAACTTCTACAGTTACACCATATGTTCCAACATTTTCAAATACAACAACAGGATTAGCTTCTGTAGAAGTAGCTGGTGTTCCACCTGGGAAAGACCACAATATATTTTCGGTATTCAGAGATTGATCTTGAAAACTAACAGTCAGAGGTATACAGCCGTCAAAAACATCAACACCAATAGCTGCTTCTGGAAATACGTTTATGTCAGTATTAAAACTTGTTTCTTCTGTACCACAAGCGTTAGAAACAGTAAGACTTACGGTATAGCTTCCGTTGGCTGCGAATGTATGTACATAAGAGGCGTCAGTAGAAACAGCGCCATCACTTACTGTCCAGGTCGTATTAGTTCCTAATGATGTATTGTTCAGTGTAATGGTATTACCATTCTGATCAGAATTAAAATCAAGTATAGGCGCCGATGTCGTTTCTACATATTTTTCAGTAGTTACAGAATTAGACCCAAAAGCATTTGTAACTTGTAATGTAATGTCATAAACCCCTTCACTGTTATATACGACAGTAGGGTTAGGATCAGCGCTACTTGTTGGATTTCCACCTGGGAAAGTCCAATTCCAAGCAGTTGT
>JALZVB010000316.1 GCA_023300835.1 Saprospiraceae bacterium
TTAGGTATAAATAATTTCAAAACTAAATATGATTATAAAGTAGAAGAAATATCTAAACAAGAGGTTGATGAAATAACAATCAGCTCGACTAAAATAAGAAATGCACTTTCTAATGGGGATTTAGCTACTGCCAATAAACTATTAGATTATCCATATCTCTTGTCAGGTACGGTCATCAGGGGTAGAAAAATAGGAACAGAAATAGGTTTCCCTACTGCCAATCTAAAGATTGAACAAGCTATCAAGATGTTGCCCAAAGATGGTATATACACTTGTTATGTCGTACACAATAAAAACAAGTACCAAGGGATGTTGTATTTAGGTAAGATTCCAACAATAGGTACCGATAATCCTCAATCAATAGAAGTTAATATATTTGATTTCTCTGAAGATATCTATGATGAAAGAATATCTATCGAAGTCTTACATCATTTACGTGAAGATCAGAAATTCAATGGACTAGAAGAACTGCGACTCCAACTCCATAAAGACAAAGCAAATACAGAAGCCTACTTTGCAGAAACAGATAATTCTACATTAATAAAAGTTAAGACTACAATAGCTATACTCAATTACGATACACAAAATTATCTTGAAACATTTTTGCCATCTGTAACTTTTAGCTCTAAAGATAATTTTGACATTCTTGTTATAGATAACAACAGCTCTGATGATTCTGTAGAATATGTAGATGAGTGGTTTCCGGAAGTAGAAGTTGTTTCATTATCAAATAATTACGGTTTTGCTGAAGGCTATAACAAAGGGTTAAAAAACGTAAGTACAGAATATATTGCGCTCCTAAACTCTGATGTAGAAGTTGATCAAAATTGGTTAGACCCTCTTGTTAAATACTTAGATAACAATCCTGATTGTGCAGCCGTAATGCCTAAAATATTATCTTATGATGATAAGGGCAGTTTTGAGTATGCCGGAGCAAGCGGCGGTTACATGGATTTCCTAGGTTACCCTTATTGTAGAGGTAGGATATTTGATACTGTAGAAAAAGATGAAGGACAATATGATGATGTGTCAGATATATTTTGGTTTACAGGGGCTGCTTGTTTAATTAGACGAAGCGTCTTTCAAGAACTCGGTGGTTTTGACAAGGATTATTTTGCACATCAAGAAGAAATTGATTTATGTTGGAGAATACATAGGGCAGGATATAAAATAAAAGTTATTCCAAGCTCAAAAGTTTATCATATAGGCGGCGGGACATTGGATTATGTTAGTGCACATAAATTAAAGTTAAATTTTAGAAATAGTTTAAGTACGATTTTCAAAAACGAGACTATTATTGGTCTGCTTTGGAAAATACCACTGCGTCTTATTCTAGATGGTGTAGCAGGGTTAAAATATATACTTGAAGGAAAACTTAGTTTCTGCTTAGCTATTTTAAAAGCCCACTTTGCTTTCTACTTATTAATTCCTTCACTTTGTAAAAAGCGTATTGCATTCAATTCATATTTAGCAGATAACAAAAAACAAAAAGTAAAAGCACCATTGTCTAGCAAGTCTATTCTAGTTCAGTATTTTATAAAAGGGAGAAAGAAATATTCAGATATATTTTCTTAAAACTAATAACGCTATGAGAAAAGAGAAGTATAAGATTATATATGAGGATGAAGATATAGTTGTTGTTAACAAGGCTGCACCATTACTTACAATACCTGATAGATACGATCAAACTATTCCTAATCTCATAGACCTGCTTTCTGTCGGTAGAGAAAGTGTACTCATTAATCATCGTCTAGATAAAGAAACAAGCGGGGTTATTTTATTTACTAAAAACGAAAAGGCACATAAACACGTTTCTAAACAGTTTGAAGAAAGAAGTGTTAAGAAGCATTACTTGACTTTATTACAAGGCACACCAGCTGAAGAAGTGGGTCTCATTGACTTGGCATTAGCCCCTGTCAAGGGGATAGGCATGACTGTAGATGTTGATGGAAAACCTTCCAGAACTAAGTATAGAATTTTGGAATCTTTTCCAGTGTATAGTTATGTGGAAGTTTCTATACTGACAGGCAGAACGCATCAGATAAGAGTGCATATGAAGTCTATAGGTTGTCCTGTTATGTGTGATGCTAAGTATGGAGACGGTGTTCCTTTCTTACTATCATCTATTAAAAGGAAGATTAATAAAAGACAGGATGAGGAAGAAAAACCTCTGCTACACAGACTGGCGTTACATTCTAGCCTATTAGGTCTGACACATCCCACTACAGGTGAGCAGCTAGAATTCACAGCCGAAATGCCTAAAGACATGAGAGCTGTTCTATATCAACTCAGAAAAAAATATAGTCCTAAAGTATAAATGCAAGATCTTTTATTGACACAAGACTGAATATCTCTTTAGCTGTGTTTTTCTAATTCTGTTACGTGTTTTTCCCACTCTTCATTAAGTCGTTCTAATTCTACTTCGTTTTCTTTTAACTTCTTAAGTGCGACAACACCTTCAGGAGACTGGTAGAAACCTTGTTCTAGTAACTTAGCATGTATGTCCTTATTATTTATTTCAATTCTTGATATAGCTTTCTCAGCTTTAGAGACTTTATTACTTAACTTCTTTTTGTCATTATATGACAACTGACTTTTAGAGTTGTCAACTTTCTGAGTTCCAACTTTATCAACCTTAGCCAGTTCTCTTACGTCCTCAGTTTGTCTCTTAGCTAATACGTACTCAAGATCTCCTAAATGCTGAATAAGTTTTCTATTTCTAAATTCATAAGTCAAGTCTACACTTCCCTTTAGAATCTCTCTATCATGCGATACAATAATTAATGTACCAGGGTAATCAATAATAGCTTGCTTTAATATCGCTTTGGCATGAACATCTAAGTGATTAGTAGGTTCATCTAAAATGAGAAAGTTAGATTTCTTAGAAACGAGACATGCCATGGCTAACCTGTTCTTTTCTCCCCCACTCAGGACAGATACTTTCTTATGCGCATCTTCTCCAGAAAAGGCAAATGCACCCAATGTCTTTCTACACTTTGTATAAAACTCAGGGTCAGCATGAGACTCAATGGTTTCTAGAACTGTTTTCTTAGGATCAAATTCCTCTGATTGGTCTTGTGCAAAATAACTAAGAATCACATTATGACCTGGATTTGTTTCCCCAGATGTGGCTTGTATAACTTCAGCAATGATTTTCACAAGTGTTGATTTACCTTGGCCATTCTGGCCAACAAAGGCAATTTTCTGTCCTCTTTCTACTTCAAAATTTACGCCTTCAAGTACAAGGTGGTCGTCATATGATTTTGATATGCCTTTACAAGTATGAACAATCTTACCTGTAGAACCTGTTACTGGAAAACTAATAGCTAGATCAGTGATGTCATCAGATTCTAATTCAATCCGTTCAACTTTATCCAATTGTTTTTTCATGGATTGTGCCATTTTAGTTTTAGTAGCCTTAGCCATAAAACGAGAAATGGTTCTCTCCTTTTCACTTATAACTTTC
>JALZVB010000317.1 GCA_023300835.1 Saprospiraceae bacterium
TTCCAGACCCATTGAGTCCTAAGACGCCAATCTTTGCACCATAATAAAAGGAAAGCCAGATGTTATTTAATACTTTCTTCTGTGGAGGATATATCTTAGTAACACCTTCCATTGCAAAAATCACCTTGTTATCTGCCATTTAATTCTTCTTTTGCGTAAAGTTAACTAATCAGTTAGAATTGATGGGGTCTCTTATGAACATCATCAGTCTAATTTCGGTTTTATACCTATAAACAAGCTAGTATGATAAATCGTTTGGTATAAATAGTTTGTTTATTATCCATATCTATCCTTCAGGTTAAATAACTTTTTCAGCAAAGGCCTGCATGTAATATACTCATAATCAAGCATTTAGAATGATTTGTTATTTACATTAATACGAACTATCTAATTTATATCATTATTCTCGATAACGCTATTAGGTATAGCATCGTATTAGAAGTAAGTAATCTTTGACATTTAATAGTTAAGTGATTTTACCTTAAAAGTAAGATCATCAAATGAACCTGTTTTCATTTTTAACCACTCGATGCAACTGGGATTTTAATAAACAAATACAAATTTATATATTAAATAAAATCTATATATATTTGTATCTTAATCATTATCATATAATTACATATTATGAATTCTAAAAATGTATGTGTTTTACTTATGTCGTTCTTTTTTATAGGATCTGCACTAGTAGGCCAAGAATTGCAATTCAGGAATGCTTCAGATCTTCTTAGTGCTGAATTTGATGGAGGACCTATATGCAAGGCATTTGCTGACGTAAATGGAGATTATAGAGATGACATCGTAAGAGTTTCTAATGCAACTAGTCTTAATGTGGATATTCAATCTAACAATGGAGAGTTTTTTCAACAATTTCATGTAGATACTATTATTGATTCATGGGCAATAACCGTTGGTGACCTTCATAATGATGGGATTAATGAAATCATGACAGCCGGTAATTATTTCAACGGAGGATTGAAAGTTTACTCCATTGGAGCTGATCCTCAGAATTTTGCCAAAAGACAAGGTACACCAGATGATTTCTTTGCCCAAGGTACAAATTGTGTAGATATAAATAATGACGGCTGGTTAGATGTATTTGTATGTGATGATGATGGACATAGTGAAATTTTCATTAATGATGGAACAGGATTCCTTGTAAGAGATAATACTGTTATAGATATGAATACTATACCTGCTTCAGATAACTCAGGAAATTATGCTAGCGAATGGGTGGATGTAGATGGCGATAATGATTTGGACTTGTATATTGCTAAGTGCAGATTAGGTGTAATAGATCCAACTAGTCCTTCACGTATAAACATGTTGTTTATCAATGAAGGCGGAACCTTCAGAGAGGCAGCAGCAGAATGGGGAGTTAATACAGGCGCACAATCTTGGACAGGTAACTTCGGTGATTTTGATAATGACGGTGATCCAGATTTATATATAGTTAACCATGATTTTAGGCATCAGTTTTTTGAAAACATAGGTGGTTCCTTTATAGAAACTCAGTTCATGGCTGATGGATCAGAAATATTCAGTATGAGTTATCAGTCAGCATTAGCTGATTTCAATAATGATGGCTTGCTTGATATAATGTATACTGGACAAGGTGATTACATACTTTTGAATAGAGGAGGAAACAAATTTGAGAGAGTATTCAATCCTTTGCTTGGAGCAGGAGCAATTTCATTTGCATTAGGTGATGGAAACGAAGATGGCTTTATAGATGTTATCGCTTCGTATAGAACCTTAGGTCCAGGATTATCGGGACAACGAGATAGATTATTTTTTAATGAAGGAAACGGGAATAATTATGTGGCAATCTCACTAGAGGGTACGGTATCCAATAGAAGTGGAATAGGTGCAAAGGTTAGTATATATGGAAACTTTGGTAGTACTGGAAGACAGACTAGGCATATGCAGTCTGGAACTTCATATGGTATTACAAATTCCTTGACTGCAAGATTTGGAACAGGTGCCTTTACTGAGATAGATAGCCTTGTAATAGAATGGCCGTCAGGCGTAGTCGATGTACATACAGATGTAGAAGTAAATACGCATTACTTGGCTAAGGAGCAATTTTGTATTAATGAATTATTACAAGTAAACGCTACTGGAACAAGATTGGATTGTAGTCAAGATGGTACAGTGCTATCTGTAGATACGGAAGACCAGTTAGAATGGAGTACAGGTGAAGGAACTTCATCAATTTCTGTTGATGAAACTGGCTTATTCGACGTTGTTTCTTCAGATGGTTTTTGTGATAATCACGGTCAAACTATAATAGTAAGAGGTCCAGAAGTATTAGGAACACCACTGACAACAGTTACTAATAATGTTGTTTTATGTGAAGGTAGCGACCCAATTATTATTGGTTTAAGATCGGAAGATGCGCTACAATGGTCTAATGGATTTATCGCAAATGCTATACAGATAACCGAAAGTGGAACATATTATGTAGAAAACAGCAATAACTGCGACACTATATTGTCTTCTGCAGTTTCTGTTCAATTTGTTGATAGTGCATTACCAGGTGAGGAAAGAAGTCTTTTTTATCGAGAAGAAATATCATTAGAACTTGATGGTCCTAATGAAAGTACCATATGGTATTCTGATGCAGATGGCATGAACGAAATAGGTAGAGGAATTAAATTTATAACTGATCCTATGGCTGTAGATTCTGTAATTTATTTTGACAGTCAAGTAGATATCACCCCACCAGCTTATACAGGAGGAGAGACAATAGAGGCATCATTGTCTGAAGAAAATTTTTCATTCGATAATGTGTTGGGTTCAATGTTTTTCGTGGTACTTGAAAAATGTAATTTCAAGGCAGTAACTGTCAATGCAAATGTTGCAGGACCTCGATTCTTGAGAATTCAGAATTTTGTAACTCTGGACACGATAGTAGAGAAAATAGTTGAGATCCCTCAAGGCATTTCTGAGGTTCAACTTGACTTTATTTTGGAACCAGGGTCATATGAGATCAAATTGGATGAGCAACATACTATTGATAATTTTGGCTCTAGGAACCCTGAGTTGGGAATAATTGAAGGAGATTTACAGTTCCCTTATTTCATAAGTAATTTAGGTAATATCAGTAGGTCATTATTCGGAAGAGGCTTTTTTCATTATTTCTTTGACTGGAAAATGGAGCCAATTATTGAAGACGTCTGTAGGACTGGAATAACGCCATATGTACTTAACTTTAGCGATCCAGTGTCTACAGCAGAATTGGCTGATTTTGCTCTAGAAATATTCCCTAACCCGACATCTGAAATTATCAATATAGATAGCGAGAAGGTTATTGACCAAATAGAAATTTATAATAGTCTAAGTCAGAAAGTATGGACAAGTTTTCCTAAGAGTCAGAAAACTAGAATAGATATGAGTGCTATGAGTAATGGTCAATATATGATCAATGTCATCAGCGGTGATGTCAATGTAACTAAGCAAATATTACTTACTAAATAATAGAATAATAATTTCTAAAACAAAGACTGTGTTCATAATTATGGGTTCAATCTATTGTCATAATATAATCTACATATCATGAATTTTTTAAATATCAAATTTGTTATATTTTCTCTTGTTCTTGTCTGTAG
>JALZVB010000318.1 GCA_023300835.1 Saprospiraceae bacterium
ATAAAGAAAGAGGCTACTCAGTATCAACTGGGTAGCCTCTTTGTGATTTTATTAGAAAAAGGAAGCTCCTATTTCTTTAATATTTTCATGCCTATGTTCAATAAATCATCCATCATGTTTCCGTCTCCGTCCATATCAAGTAACTTTCCGAATACACCTAATCCACCGCCACCTTGAGAAGTTCGCTGCTGCGTCTGTTGGCCACCACCTCCAAGAAGAACTTGAGCTAAGCCACCTAGATCTAATCCTTTAGATTTCTGTGTTTGCCCTACAACTCCCATTACGATAGGGGCAATAAGTTGGGTTAATACACCTGATTTGAAAATGTCTAATCCACTGAACTGACTTACAACTTGCGCTGCCTCGAGCTGTTGCTTACCGAGTAAGTGGTTTACAATTCCAGTACCGTTCATAGTGCTCTGATTATTAACTTGTTGTTGTCCAGAGAGTACTCCCATAAGATTACCTAGAATACCACCATCGTGATCCTTCTGGATTGCGCCAAATAGTCCACCACCTCTTTCCTGGTTACCTGCATTTTTAGATATAGCCTGTAGAAGTAATTCTGAGACACCTTGAGATGCCTTTTTTACCATATTAGGGTCTAGTGCGCCTATCTGTCTTGTGAGTTGCATGATAACATCATCAGACAGATGTCTGCTTACTTCGTTCATTAAATTTGACATGTGTTGTTTTTTTTGTAAAAAGTTAGTTTTAAGAGTCTATATCCATTTGTAACAGATCCTGTATCAATTAATAATAGAATCTGTTTCTTAGTTAAGACGCTATAGTACACAGAATAACTGACTATAAAATTCCCATAAAGTTATGTAAAACGCAATAAGGTCGAAAATAATCAACGAGCAGAGTTTCTTAATACTTGAATTAGGCGGTGACTATAAGCAATGGTTATCGAATGTAATGTATAATAACGTCTCAAAATTAACGTCCGAATTCATTAATAATGAAGCTCATTTTGATACGTTGGTAAGTTATTATGCCATTAGAAGGGATTAAGTATTATTTTTGAGGTATAAAATATTATTGAAATGCACTTAATAACATTGTTTCTGGGAGGTCTAGGTGGTTCTGAACTCATGATAATTGCCTTTGTAGTGCTTTTATTATTTGGAGGTAAGAAATTACCTGAATTAATGAAAGGTCTAGGAAGTGGCATCAGAGAATTCAATAACGCCAAAGCTAATATTGAAACTGAGGTGAAAGAAAGCATGAAAGAGATAGACAAGAAATAGTCTACTTGCTGTCACGATTGGCAGCCGCATCTAATGCTTCATAGAATCCTTCGCCATATTTTCTCAATATGGCAGACTTAGCAAATTCATATACACGGACTTGCTTTTTCTTACCATTGGTGCAAGCCGCACTGCATATGTCCCACTTGTCATAGTTAAGCGCTTGGAATCCCGCTTCTTTATTTTCTACAACCCTTATTGGGTATAGATGACAGCTGATAGGTTTCTTGTAATCGATGGCCTTGTCGTTATAAGCCTTTTCTATACCGCAGTAAGTTATTCCTATTTCATTTCTCCCCATAAATACACAAGCCCCGTCAGGCATCAACCCTGTTTCGAATATGCCGTTATCGTCATTGATGGCAAAAAAACCTTTTTCCATAATCACTTCTCGACAGTCTTCCGGTAGATAAGGCATGATAGATTCTAGATGACCATTGATTACTCCGACCTCTACTTCTGACAATGGTGCTCCATAATCGCCTTCTACACAACAGGCACCCTTGCAAGCATTAAGATCACAAACAAAGTGCTTTTCAACAACATCATCAGCAACAAGAATATCTTCTATAAGTAACATTTAATCAATTTATTAGTTGTAAATGTAGCATTTATTCAATTGTAGCGCCTCCTAGAAAAGACAAGTAACTCAGAAATTTGTGGTTATAAAAAGGTTGTAAGTAATCTGATATACTATAAAAATAACGATAGACTATTATCCTGAATAACTACATCTGTATAGCGTCATTCATTTGATTAAACGTGTTTTCAATCTTCAACAAAAGACAAATGTCCAATTCTATTAATTAATTCACGTATTAATGTGTCAATCGAGTGCATTAACATCTCAACTTTACTACAAAAAGTATTAATTTTGTAGCGGTTGATAGATATAGTTTTTTAAGCTTATTGTAACTAGAATACAACAATATAATTCCTGTTATTCTACACTTAACCAAAGCAAATTATTCCCTAATTTTTTAAAAAGAAGCCTAATAATAATGGATAGACTGAAAAAAAAGTTCTTCGAAAAATCATCTAAACTCAAAGTTGAATTAAAAGCACTTGTAAAAGAACATAGAGCAAAAGTAGTAGGTGAGGTCAATGTTGGCCAAGTGACAGGTGGCGCAAGAGGTGTTAAGAGTATACTCTGGGAAACATCAGAGCTTGACGCCAATGTCGGAATTACTTTCAGAGGATATTCTATTCCCCAACTAAAAGAAATTCTTCCCAAGTTCAAAAAAGATGGGAAAGAACCTTTGCCAGAAGGCTTATTCTGGTTAATGTTAGTAGATGAAGTACCTACACAGAAAGATGTGGAATGGTTAAGTAAAGAATGGGCTAAGCGTGCCAAGTTACCACAGGTTACACTTGACTCTATCAATGCGTTACCAGAAAGTACGCATCCTATGACACAATTCATCATAGGAATTAACACGATGGCAACGGATAGTATCTTTGCCAAAGAATACGCAAAAGGTGTAAGTAAAGCAGATTATTGGGATTCGACATATGAGGATGCAATGAACCTAGTGGCGAGATTGCCTAGACTTGCAGCGCATATATACAGAAGAACATACCATAAAGGCGTACATATTGCTGCTAACCCTAGTTTGGATTGGGCAGGTAACTTTGCGCACATGTTAGGGATACCTGGTGAAGACTTCAAGAGTCTCATGAGATTATACCTTACGATACATGCAGATCATGAAGGGGGTAACGCATCTGCCCATACGGCACATTTAATTAACTCTACATTGGCTGATGTATATTTATCATATGCAGGAGCAATGGGTTCATTAGCTGGTCCATTACATGGTTTGGCTAATCAAGAAGTGATAAAGTGGATATTTGAAATGACCACTAAGCTTAAAACTACTAAGCCTACAGATAAGCAAGTTGCTAAGTATATCGACGATACATTGAAAGCAGGAAAAGTAATTCCAGGTTACGGACATGCCGTATTGAGAGAACCAGATCCAAGATTTACAGCACAGAGAGTATTTGCTGAAGAGTACATTAAGGACAACGATTATGTAAACATCGTATGGCAACTGTTCAGAATAGTACCAGGGATATTAGGTAAACTGGGTAAAGTAAAAAACCCATGGCCTAACGTAGATGCGCATTCAGGAGCCATCCTTGTTAACTATGGTGTAGAACAATACACTTTCTATACAGTACTTTTCGGTGTTTCTAGAGCATTAGGCGTATTGGCTTCAGCATGTTGGTCAAGAGCATTAGGCTTACCACTAGAAAGACCTAAGTCAGTAGCCACAAGTTGGTTAAAGAAAGAAGTAAAGAAAAAGAAGTAAAAACTTAACAACTGATAAATTTTCAGATATGTCTATCAAGGAAGGATTGAAATATACCAAAGAGCACGAGTGGATCAGAATAGAAGATAATGTAGCATTTATTGGCATTACTGATTTTGCTCAAGGAGAACTCGGTGAAATCGTTTATGTAGAAGTAGAAACGGTAGGTGAAACCATCACCAAAGATGAAATCTTCGGAACGATAGAAGCCGTTAAAACAACGTCAGACCTTTTTATGCCGCTAAGTGGAAAAGTCTTAGAGTTCAATAGTGAACTGGACGAAAATGACGGAGATAAACCAGAACTCATAAATTCTGACCCTTACGGTGAAGGCTGGATTGTAAAAATCGAACTGAGTGATGCATCAGAAGTAGAGTCACTATTGACAGCAGAAGGATACGGTGAATTAATTACTTAATAATTTAATAATTATCAAGTGATACACCAAAAAGTGAATGTGTGGCATCTAAATCTAAAGCAAACCTAAATTGAAAGCAATTGCAGGTTTATTTATGTGGATCATAGGCGTTTCCTATTTGTCACTTGCTCCAGTAGACAATGAGATGGTTGATGTTTTTCCATACGCTGATAAAATGACACATTTTATATTTTATTCCGTAATGACGGGATTATTTATAAATGCCTTTAAATCAAAAGCTAACATATTCCAAATTGCACTATGTTTTACAATGTCGTTTGGAATGTATATGGAAATTCTGCAAAAGCTATTTAATGCAGGCAGACATTTTGATATTTTTGATATTTTAGCTAATATTATCGGCTCGTTGATCGGAGCACTTGTATATTTAATGATTAAGAAAACTAGACCTTATGGGGGATTTTGAATTGTCAGGTACAGGTTCCATGTTTGCTATTATTGCTTTGGCAGTAATAACGATAGGAATCATATTTGTCATAAGAAGCATGTTTAAGAGTAAATCTGAAACTGACTTAGCCGCTAAGTATCAGGATCATACTTGGAAATCACCTCTAGAGGCGAGTAACAAGTATCCTGATGTGAATGCCTTCAAATTTGGAAGACCTGTCTTCCTTTTTGGTATGGCCGCAGCATTAGCAGCGACATTGTTTGCTTTCAGTTGGACATCTTATGATGATGTTATATTCATTCCAGACGATGCGTTGGAATTTGATGAAGAGATAGAAATGGAACCACCGAGAACGGCGGAACCACCACCACCGCCTCCACCACCACCGCCTCCCGTAATAGAAGAGGTGCCGGAAGAGGAAATAGAAGAAGAAGACGAGCCTGTATTTGAAGATATGGATGTCGAGGAAGATGACGTAGTGGAGCCAGAACCTGTAGTTGAGGAAGAAGCACCGCCACCGCCACCGCCACCACCGCCACCACCACCAGTAGAAGACGAGATCTTCAAAGTGGTAGAGCAGATGCCTAGGTTTCCAGGTTGTGAAGATACTGGAGGCAGTCAGAAAGAAATGGACGAATGTGCCAAAGGTAAAATGCTTCAATACATCTACAAAAACCTAAAGTATCCTGCAATCGCTAGAGAAAATGGGGTAGAAGGTATGGCTGTTCTTCAATTTGTCGTAGATAAAGACGGATCAGTAAAAGATATCAAAGTTGTAAGAGATCCAGGTGCAGGTTGTGGAGACGCTGCCGAGAAAGTGGTAAAAGGTATGAATAACCTTCCACAGAAATGGACACCAGGAAAGCAGAGAGGAAGATCCGTAAAGGTTCTATATACACTACCTGTTAAGTTCAAATTGCAATAGAAGATTAGTTTAGAATAGAAATTATTTAGGCCTGCTCATTTCATATGAGCAGGCCTTTTTTTGTCCTACAGGTATACAATTAACGCTATAATACCAATTTACCTTTAAGATGCCGTATAAGATTATAAAGAGAATTTGTTTAGATTAAGGCGAAAAACGCAGGCATAGCCTAGCTA
>JALZVB010000319.1 GCA_023300835.1 Saprospiraceae bacterium
TATCTCTGTTAGAATTGAGTTCCCAGACTATTTCATTGTCAGTATTTATTTCAAAAATCCTGTCTTCTTCTGGCGAATTAATAAGGTAGCCACCACTAGATAATTGTTGCGCATTCGACATGAATTTTGATTTCAATGGCTCAAGTACTTGATCCATTCCGTATACAGTTGTATGGATGATATGGTCAAATCTAAAATCGACTATTTCATAGTTACCTGATGTATCTAGGGATGGTTCTATCCATTCGATTGTAGAATGAAATATATTATTGTTAATGTCAGTTGTCTCATCTCGTCCTTCACCATTGTTAAAAAATAAGATTTTACCTTCATCTGGTAACCCTTGCTCAATCCACCTGGTTCCATGTGATCCATACATTCTCAGATCTTCTCGATCTCCTCTATCATAAGCTTCTGGGTTTCCCCATCTATATAGAAGTTGTCCACCTTTATTTCTTTGGCCGCCAGAATTTCCTTTGGCTTCTTCTGATGTTGTACTGTGATCTATTATCCACAGTTCACTATTTGATCTAGAATTGATGATGATTTCATCTCGCACTGGATTATAATCAATAGCATTAACGTGCCACCAATCAGCATCACTAAATGTAACTGGCCCGCTATAATTAATATCGACTTTTCCAGGGTTTATATTGATTTGAGCATAATTATCTTTTGACGAATCCAGATCTTGAATAAGATGGTCTTTCAAGTGCCAGTCCCATATAAGTTCAAATGAATCTACACCAATAGGTTTTACTTCATAAATAAATTCTGACCACAGTGAGCGATTAGGATTTTCTTTCCCTAATGCTATCCTTTCATCTTCTTCAAGGGGTTCCCAACCTAGAAATAAAATATTACCATTAGGCATATAATATAGATCATGATGTTGTTGAAGCTCGGCATTAGAAAACTTATAAGACCAGTTGACGTTTCCATCATAATCAATTAACTCAAGAAGTCCACCACTGCTCGATTGTGGGCAACAACCATTTATTTGTTCTGCTCGTAATAGCTGTCCGTCATGAGTTAGTAAGCTTGTAAGTCCTGCTCGCCCAGTATGTTCCCATAAGGAAATGATATCCCCACATTTGTTAATAAGACTTGAATTGGTATCAAAATTAGATTCAAAGTAAATGAGATCTGAATTGTCTGCTGATACATCTAATGTCTTAGTGATAATTTGTGCATTCATATTTTGTGTAAACAAAATTGAAATAAGTGCTAGCATTAACGTAAAAGAATGGTAGGTTGATTTATGTACTTCCATCAGTAAATTTTATTTGAGTAGTTGTTTTGTTTTCAATGTGTTATGATTATTTTCTCTGAGTGAGATTGGCCAATTTTCATTAAATAAATACCAGAATCCAAATGACCTACATCTATATACTTCCTGCCACCAGAAACAGCTGTCTCATTATAAACTGTTCTGCCCAACATGTCATAAAGGTCAATGTTTGCCTTAGGCATTCCATCCCATTCTACAGTTATTACATCAGAAACGGGATTGGGAAAGACGTTGAAAGATGTTTCATTTAGTTCATCTAATACGGGTGAAATAAAATCACAAAATTCCATATCAGGTGATAACTCTATCCAACCCTTAGGGTTTAATTCTTTGTTTTCAAATGCTTTATAATTTAATGGATATCTTTTCATCCTGTAGGTTAGATTCTGATTTATTGTTAAACTGTCTCCTTGTGTGGCAGTTGTGAGACCTTTAATAGGTGTTATGTACTCCCATACTATTTCATTATTTGGCGTCAGTTCAAAACTATATCCAAAGCGACCAGATGTAATTAAACTATTTCCATTAGGTAATATCTGGACACTAGAAAGTCCAGTAGACCACAGGGAGGTGAGTTGTGGATGCGTAATATTACTGTCATAGCTGTCTGGCAAAAATCTTCTGTCTTCTGTTCTATATTGCCACATATACATATCCCAAGCTGGTTCAATGATACTTGCGATGGAAAAATCACTTCCAAACTGATTGTTAAAAACTGCAATCTTACCATATTGAGGATGCGAAGTATCTAAAAAATCATCAATCCAATGAGCATCATGTTGAAAAAAAAATTTCTGATCTGTGCTCTCACCATTATATGTAATTGGATTTCCCCACCTGTACATGAGGTCTCCACCTCTATTACTGAAACCACCATTGCTAGAGGCAGCTTGCGCAGTTGTTGTTGTATGGTCAATAATCCAAATTTCATCAAAATAAGGCACACTTAACATGATCTGATCTAGGTCTGCGTTGTAATCAATGGAATTACTATGCATCCAGTCAGGGTGACCATCTACTCTGCCATAATTTATATCTATACGATTAGGGTTTTCTGAAATATTACCATAATTCGATTTAGTTGAGTCGAAGTCCTGAACCAAATGATCCCATGCGTGCCATTCCCATATAATCTCATCTGTATCTGGATTAATCTCAAATACCCAATCTGGCCAAAGTGTTTTCTGTGCTAATGTCGATGTATCTCTTCCTACCTCTAGGCACTCTTGTGTTGTCTTCAATTCCCAAGCAAGGGCGATGATGTTTCCTTCTGGAGTAATTGAAAAATCATGGTGTAATCTATATAGTGAGTCATTCATTTCGAAGTTCCAAATAGGATTGTTATCCCAATCCCTTATCTCTAGAATCGCTCCACCACCTCCTGCCC
>JALZVB010000320.1 GCA_023300835.1 Saprospiraceae bacterium
CTTGAGATGTAGTTGGTCCATCCGAGCAGTCGATAAGCGTTCCTGTACATGCGATGCAAATGTCTCCGTTGCAATCTAAAATGGTCTGTTCGTCATTAATAGTACAATCATCATTATCATCACAGGCTACAACAGAAGTTGGTCCATCAGAGCAATCGACAAGAGTTCCAGTACATGCGATGCAAATGTCTCCGTTGCAATCTAAAATAGTTTCTTCATCATTTATGGTACAATCGTCATTGTCATCACAAGCTTGAGATGTAGTTGATCCATCCGAGCAGTCGATAAGCGTTCCTGCACATGCGATGCAAATGTCTCCGTTACAATCTAAAATAGTTTCTTCATCATTTATGGTACAATCGTCATTATCATCGCAAGCTTGAGTTGTAGTTGGTCCATCTGTACAATCAGTAAGCGTTCCTGCGCAAGCTATACAGATATCTCCGTTACAATCTAAAATAGTTTCTTCATCATTTATAGTGCAATCGTCATTGTCATCACAAGCTTGAGTTGTAGTTGGACCATCCGAGCAGTCTATAAGCGTTCCTGCACATGCGATGCAAATGTCTCCGTTACAATCTAAAATAGTTTCTTCATCATTTATAGTACAATCGTCATTGTCATCACAAGTTTGAGTTGTAGTTGGTCCCGTCGAGCAATCGATAATTGTTCCAGCACATGGGATGCAGATGTCTCCATTACAATCCCATATTTCCTCCATATCATTTATAGTACAATCATTATTGTCATCACATGATTGCATGGTTGTCTCGTCGCATAACTCTTGTACAGTGATTTCGATCTCATCTGTAGCGGTACATCCATTATCATCTGTTACTGTTACAATGTATGTACCGGCATCATCTATTGTAACACTAGGATTGGTAGGATTTTTTATTGAAGAAGTGAAATTGTTAGGCCCTTCCCAGTTCCACATTGTGGCATCATTTCCAATCTCATCTAGTTGTAAGTTATCTCCTTCACAGAGCTCTGTTTCTATAGCATCTGCGATGGCGTCTGGTTCTCCACCGAGATCAATAATTTCTACAGATTCTATTATAATGGCTTCTGAGACACTTTGTGCTGCCAATTGGATTCTTATGGCAACTGTGGCTCCTGTGAGGATAGGTGTAATTATGGAATGTCCAGTTCCCGTATCATTATTACAAATTTCATTAGGTGTACTGGGGTCAAATAATATCCAAGGCCCATTATCTATAGAATATTCAAACCCTAACCAATCTAATCCTGGCCCATTTCCACATTCTAAATCGGCGGCACCAGAAAATACGGAAGGGTTATCGAAAGAATAAGTGGCTTCAATGCTAAACTCACATTTAGAAGAAACATCAATATCTATAGAGGTCCAGTAGTTTTGTAAGTCTCCGTCAACATCACCAGAACAATTACTTCCTTCTAGGTCACTAATGTATATCTCATTAGAACTGATTTCAATTATGTTTTCGCCATCGGGATGTGAGGGCCATTGACCTACGTGATTGATTCCACAATCATTATAAACCCAAGATTCTTCATCTGCAGAAAAGTCAAAGGTGTAACATACTTGCCCAGACAGTTGACTAGATATGATCAATAAGAACAATATCACAATATGTCTAAGGTGTATTCTCAAGACTAAATCAACTTTTAAAGTTTTGCTGCTACAAATGCCAAACCATCTTATTGTTAACAGAAATTAAAAAATCTATCACGACGAAACTAGCAATTTGCTAACAAAATGGCATTCTAACAAGACCAGATGATATTAACGTATTATCAACAAGTTGAAATTTTTCATTAAGATTCTAAGAATTCAAAGCATTTAAAGGGTGACTTTTGACGAAAGTCAACTGATTCTTATGAAAACTTAGAAAAATGAACAAAAACGTCATGACGAAACAGCTTCCATATAAAATATAAAATGTTAAATTCTGTTATGTATTGACCTTTTGGATTGTTATGCTTAGAATCCATTGAAAAACCTAATAATCAATAACTTAGCGGTTTATAGAGAATTATGATTGAAAATATACGCGGACTCATTTGGATCTTATTATTTACTACTCCTATGTTTGGTCAGAGTGACTTGAAAATAGGCCAGTGGAGATCACATTTACCATTTGGTCAGGTCAATAAAGTAACACAAGGGCAAGAGAAAATTTACTATGCTACCTCGGAGGCGGTTTTTTCGATAGACAAAACGGATTTTTCATTCCAAACATTGACTAAGGTTGAAGGGCTTTCTCAGGCAGGTGTAGAAGATATTATCTACAATGAAGCTAGAGAACAACTTATTGTAGTATACACTGACGCCGTATTCGATATAATTACTAAAGATGAGATTATCAAAATCTCTGATATCAAGAACAAAGTGGATATACAAGGCGACAAAACTATTTATGATTTACATGTTCTAGATGGTAAGTCACTATACATGGCTTCAGGTTTTGGGCTAATTGAGTTTGATTTAGAGACGCTAGAATTCGGCTTTACTATGGATATCTCTCGTCAAGTAAGTTCTATAAGTGGCTCAGAAGGGAAACTTGTTATGGGATTAGATGATGGGGCTTATACTATTGATCTAGCGACGGCTTCTTTTCCAGGATTTATAGGAGAGTGGAAGAATGTAACTGACAAAAAATTTCCTGGACTCGAGATAGAAGATGTGATGTCTGTTTCAGGTAAGACATATATTGCTATGATTGATTCTATTTATATAGTGGATGATATCGGAAATTTCAAAGGAATTTATGGGTTTAGTACGATGGATTATTCAGTTCAATTCCTGCAACCAACTATTCAAGGATGGATGCTAGGACTAAGAGGTCCTTCGCAATCAACAAGAACTACTAATAATAAAAGTGCGGTAGTGTTTTTTGATAATTCAGACCAAGTGATAGGAGAATTAGATGATTGTACTAATAGGGTTCTAGATGCTGAGATTGATGAACAAGGACGCGTATTTTTTGCAGATAGTTGGGATGGCGTAAGATTTAAGCAGAGTATTACAGATGGATGTGAACTGTATTATATAAATGGCCCAATAAGGAAGACTGCCACTGATATTTCTGTTACTCGAGATGGTGATGTGTATGTTGCTTCTGGAGGGGTTACAGAATCTCTGGGTGATCTATTTGGTAGAGACGGCTTCTATCAATTCAAGGAGAAGAAGTGGGTTAGTTACAATGAGAGAAACGTTCAAGAAATAGAAGATAATAATCTACTGCAGATTTATAGAATAACAGCACAAGAAGATGGAAAGAAGGTCTATGCAGGTTCTTTCTTTAGAGGTTTGTTAGAATTTGATGTAGAAGCAAACTCCTTTTTTGTACATGATGAAACTAATAGCCCATTGACTAATCCTATTGGCGATGCTGGTGTTCATATTACGGGGCTGACATTTGACGATAAAGAAAATCTGTGGATTTCTAATTATGCGGCAGAGAAGCCTCTGGCAGTATTAACGCCAGAAGGAACATGGCATAAATTTGATATTGATATTACAGATAAAAAATTGGCAGATCTTGTTGTCGATGATCGTGGTCAGACATGGGCTCTTATTTCTGGTACTAACGGTGGGGTATTAATATACGATAGCGGAGATGATCTCGCTGACACTAGAGACGATACGCAGAGATTTATAGACAGTAATAACTCAGAAATCACTTCTAATCTTGTCAATGCTATTGCTATTGATCTAGATGGCGCAGTGTGGGTAGGTACAGGAATAGGTGTTGTTGTTTTTGAAGGTTGTACAACAGACTTTGAAAATAACTGCGAAGGGAATATCAGAATTGTAGTACAAGATAATTTCGGAGCCAAATTATTAGAAACTGAAGATGTAAGAGCGATAGCTGTCGATGGTGCTAATAGGAAATGGTTTGGAACCAGAAACGGCATTTTTGTTCAATCTCCAGATGGCAGACA